>NZ_JBJPHU010000051.1:0-44978 GCF_052939515.1 Phormidesmis sp. 146-33 | reverse complement strand
AAACTCGCTTGCCTTCATCATCTCACAGATTTTATGGTTTTCGGATAGGCCCTTAAAATCAGTCGGCTTCAAAATCTGCTTATTCACCAAACTGATCATCAAACTATCCACGATCGGCGATCGAAACTCCTCCATCAAATCAAACGCCAAATGCGGCTCCTTGCGCTCCGATCGATGCAAATTCCCCAAATACGGATTCAACCCCTCCGCCAAAATCAAACTCATCACATTATTAAAAAGCAACGTATACCCAAAACTCAGCAGACTATAGCAATCCTAAATGAGTCATAAATCAGTCCTTTGTCGCTGCGGTTCAAGGCGGCTTCTGCCCCCTAAATCCCCCATTCTGGGGGACTTCAAGCCAAGATTTCCGGTTTCAAAGTCCCCCATTCTGGGGGATTTAGGGGGCACGATCAACTGTGCATTTCACGAATGATTTAGGATTGCTATATAACTCGCTTCCAAGCCGCCTGAAAATTCTCAATGCTCAAAAATACTGCAATCTGAGCATCCATTTACTTTGCATTGTGATAAATCTCTAATCGAGCCGCCCACCCCAAAATCTCGATCGCGACTTCAGCTTCAATTTCTTCCTGCAAATATTGCTGACAGGCTTGCTGAATGTTGCGATAGTGCGGCTCAGTAGAGTTTGAACGCTGCTCCCCCGCCTTCACCAATACTTCTAAATATTCAAATAAACCTGGCTGCCTTTTCTGTCGAAGCGACCACCGCAAATAAGCAATTACCTTCTTCAGTTCATTCACATCAGTTTTACTAGCTTGCAGCGATCGCGCAATTTCATCTGCCGTCTTCCAATCCTGCTCTCTCATTCTTCCTCCCTCGGTTCTCGATCGGTTGGATAGCGCAATACCTGCAAAAGCTCACCCAAAAGCGACTGATCAATCAACTGTTGATGTGCCTCTGCAATCAGTTTTCGCTTCACGGCATTCGACCAAGCAGAAGTCTTGTAATCATAGTCAGAATAGCGATCGACCACATTTTGTTGATTCACAATTTCCGCCTTCGTGATCTCAACCGTAACCGTCCCCATTCCCTGATTTTTTCCGGCTCCCAGCTTCAAAGCGATCTGATGCTTAGAATCTTGTCCAAGTGCAATTAGCAATGCTCCCAACTCAGCCGAATCTAGATTCTTAAACTTCAATCGTGTTGTAAAAATTGCTCCCTTCGGCGCACGTTGAATCGCAACCGTTCGACCCTGCCCCTCCGCAACTCGGCACGTTTGATAGTAAAACTTTCGCCCCTTTGCGAAACCAGCGCGATCTCGATATTTCGTCAGCGATTTTGGTGAAAACATAGGACGCAAATAGCCAACCTCAGCAGGGACATCACACACCGCATCCGTAAAAGAAATTAATCCTTGATAGCCCATCGCCCCAAACACTCGTCCCGCAGCACAAAGACGATTCCCTTTTGGAGGCTCATAGCAATCAGGAAGGCGCATCGCTGACTGTGTTCCAGATCGACTATTCGTGATCACCTCATAAATTGCCCGAAGGCAACCTTTCAACGAACTGCCTTGAATGATTAACTTTCCATCCTGCGACTCGACCATCGGGCGAATCATTGCAATATCAGTCTCGCCAACATCCTGTCCCAGTGCTGAAATTCCTGATGAAACATGCACAGGCGTTTGTGCGGTCAAAGCGAGATCGAACCATCCATGAAAGCGATCGTGCCCAAAGCGATCGTGTCCATAACGCTCTTCTAGCTTCGGCTCTGTTGTTGCAAATGGAATCAGTTTGAATGAAGTATCTTCCTCAGTCATGACGCTTGTACCGTAAGTGCAATAAACTGAACTGCTAACGTGTTCACATTGCGAAAACACCGCTGCTGAATTCGAGACACCTCTATACCTTTTTCGTAAGTGAAGCCGTTTGGATATTGGGGATTTTTACGATCGCCTGTTAAATTTGTGCGATCGTGCATCAGAACCGGATGATCTTCATGCTCCCATTCGCCCGATAACGGCTGAAATCCCGCTTCATTCAACGGCTCTGAACTCAACATCAACACCCGATAGCTCTGTTGAAGTTGCTTCCACCGCAGTTCTAGTTGCGAATTAAACAATTGCCCTTCTGGACTCGGAAACCCTTTCAGATGGGTCTGAATCCCACTGACTTTGTGAGTCCAACGCAGAAAGTAGTAGCTAGAACCGCGATCGTACTTCTCTAGCAGTGCTTGTAACTCCTCTAGTTGAACCTGAGCCGAAGCAACATAAGTCATGCAACACGCTCCTTCAAGAGAACTTTCCATTGCTCCACAGTCGATCGGAACAAACTTTCGACTTGTTCTTGTCCGCTCCACTCCATCTGCACACCAAACCCTAATGACATTGCTTCAGCCGGAATTGGCGTTTGTTGCTGATCAGGAACCGGAAAATGGTAGGGATTATTTTCTAAAAATTCCCCTGCTCCAATCAGTGCTGTATTACTCCAGGATTTACGCGGTTTACCAAGCTTTTGAATTTTGCCATCTTGAAGCAAGCAGGTGGGATATCTTACGATCGCTCGTTTGTAATCAAGACTAACGGTTCCCAAGCCTCGCGATTTCCCGAAGCCAATTCCAAACCATCCATCATTCAAGTCTCGCAACACTAAGCCAATTAATCCTAGCTGTGCCAGTGAGAAATTTTTGAGGTGAATCTTTGTACTAAATGCACCAGAGGTACAAACTTCAAAGTTGAACAATGCTTTATCGGTTGCTGCACCTGTAACTCGATCGATCGCGACTCCATTTCGTTCTTCTAACACTAATGGAATTCCAGCTTGAGCATCATAGTAGGCATCTTCTACTCGCACTCGACTAGAAATCGAAGTGTTTCCAAACATTTGCTCAGTAAAGCAAGAATGGAGATAGACGTTCTCAGGGCTTTTTCCTTTAAATAATCTCGTTTGTCATTTAAGGGATCATTTGCCCATAGTTGATCGGGTTCTTTCAGGTTATAGCTTTGACTCCCTACAGTTCTGACAATTCGTTCTGCCTGGGCGCGAATTGCACCTTTGAGCGAACTTCCTGGAAAGTAAATCTCCTTGCGCCCATTGTGAAATGTTTCAACAAATTCCATATCAGGCTTTGTCGGATCAGCCCCTTGGCGACCCGATTTAATCAAAATTGGGCCTTCAGGGATGAGATTGAGTTCGATCGTGCATTGATTCACAATTGCCTTGTGCATAACAAGTTCCTAAGCTTGTACAACTTGATGATTGGATAGTTTGTGCAAGAGTGCTTCTGACCATCTTGATTTAAGTTCTGCATCATTCAGAATGTTCTGCTTCAGCGTTTGATCTTGATGGCTTGCAAGCTGTTTGAGATAGTTCAGCAATTTCTCTCGATCGATTTTGTCTCCTTGTCTGACATCGATCCACTCCATTCGCTCCAGCACCAACTTCACCACACCCAATCCTCTCGATCGTCCTCCTCCTAGTGGCAATTGTTCTGTCTCTAACTGGTACAACCCGACCAGCAACAATCCCAACTCCCAGTCTTCCGCATTTTCAATTACTGCCTGAAACTGAAAGGGTGTTCCCGCAGGAACCACTTGAAAATCGTAAAGCTTTCCACTCGAAGCCGTTTCGGTATCTCGCTCGATCGCGACTCCATTTCGCTCCTGATACTGTCCAAACCAAATCTCCGGCACAACTGTCAAATCACGAACCTGAAGCTTTCCAGCTAACCAAGGCGCACCAAATACAAGTGAGACTAAATCTGTTCTCTCTAGAATCTTCTCAGTGAGTGATTTATCGTCCTTATTCTCAGCTTCTTTGTATTCATCTTTCAGATCTTTGAGCCAAGCAGTTATTTTTGGATCGACTAGCTCCGAAGGATCTCTAGCAAAGTCTGAGTCAATACCACGCAGAAAACTTTCTAAGCGCGATCGCAGTGCCCCTTTGAAGCTCGATCCAGGAATCAAAGGACGACGCAGCGCATCTTTGATCACGGGTAAATCCGAGCCAATGGGATCAGTCGATTTCCCGGCTCCCACTCGCAATGCTGTCACTGTTGTCAGTGTTCCTGTAATCTCTAATCGATTCTTAAAAACGTTAAACATAGCTTCTCCCTACGGCTTGCGATTGACTTCTGGTTCTTTTCCATATCGGCGCAGGCGCAACTGGTCATTCACACTTTCACAACTAACCCGTAAGCCCTGTGTGACTCGAAAATGATCGATGCGGTTTTGATCAACATATTTGTCATACTGCAATCCTCCGTCTGCTTTTAAGGGTGCTGGATCGCCATTGGAGGCATTGAGCATAACGGAGACTTTTGCTAATGTCTCTTGGAGCTTCAGACGATCTTTTGCATCTTTAACTTGTTTGTAGTCTGCTTTGAAAGCATCGCTGTAAATTAATCTGGGAAATGCTAGTAAATCTTGTGACATCAGTTGAAGCTTAACTTCCTCCCAAATTAACTCGCCCCAGGTTGAAAATAGCTTTCTACCATCGACCTCCCACAACATCAATTCAGGAATCATTTCAGCTTCTGCAACTGTGGGTTCATGCCCAGCTTTTATCAAAGCAAGCTGCAACGCATGAGGCGCGATCGCAGCTTCATCAATTTTAATCGGGAGTCTCGGAATGGTAATCAGTTGCGAACCTGCTCCTTCAAAAATGTAGATGATTTCATCGGCGTAGAACATGCCAATCGTATTCATATACCCTTGCAAACTTTTGAAGCTGCCGACTAGATTGAAGTAAATTCGATAGCCGTGGTCTTTTCTCAAAGGTTCAACTGTTTCGCGTAACCAGACAATCAGTTCATCAATGCCAACTGCAAAAAGCGCTGTACTTGCCATTGATAACCCGCTTGGACAGACAATATTGACTTGAGTGATGCCTTTCGATCGCAAAAAAGATTCTACAATTTTGGCGGTTGCAACTCCTTGTGCAGTATCAGTTGCAATTAAATAGTGGATGTCTTGCTGTCCCTGATCTAGCTGTTCTTGGTAAATGCCATAGATGCCATTTAGCTCTGCACTTGCTAGACGAATTTGCTGTGAAGAACTTTGACTGAGAACTTCTTGAGATCGTGATTGCAAAACTTCGATAATTTCTTTTGCTGTTGCCGGAAGTTCTTCTGATTTGCAATTTGCAGTATCTCTCAACTGGTTATACCAAGTCTTTTCATCAGGACTCGATCGAACGATCTGATTTGTCAGTAAGCTAGTTCCAATTGTAGAAACAATCACTCGACGCATGGTAAATTCGCCTATTAATTTCGCTTCTGAGGCTTGCTAGGACGCTCAAATGCCTTAGATGGAGCATCAGGTTTAGACTGATTAAAATTCTTCTCTTCTCTTGCTTTTGAAGAGTTACGACCTTCTTCGACCAAAGCAGTATGTTCTCGAACTAAACTTCCTAAATAGAGTTGTGCAAGTCTGAGATGTAAATCTTTCAGATCCTTTGTGTATTCTGGTGTTTGGAAATATTCGCGGAGTTGGTGCTGCTCAGAGAGTGATGTTTTAACTTGCTCAAAAATCGCCTTTGCATCGTCTTCTAGCTCTTCTAATTGGAGAATTAACGCATCTACAAATCTTCGATCTCTGCGCTTTACGCCCAAGACTTTGATATCTCGTGCAGCTTGATAGCGCATATAAGTCTTAATGGTTTCTATGGACGATGTTGGATCAGAAGCAACTAGCAGAATGTTACGAAGCGGCGATCGCTTACTGGTGTCTTCGTGCCCAATATCAAATTCTCTTGCAAGTTTGCCTAATTTCTCAATCACGCCATCCATACGATAGCGAATCTCTCGATCGATTCTTAGCGTCAACTCTTCTTTCAGCAAACTCATACCGCATTCTCCCGAAACACTGTGTGAAACTCATTACAAACCTGTACCTGCCCGAATCCTTCGGAGGTACGATCGCCAATTCCTCTCCACTCTAGTTCTTGCAGCACTCCATACCATTGCTCTGGCTGTTCAGTGCTGAATAAGAACACTGAGCCTCGATTCGTTGTAAGCTCCATATCTTTCATCAAGCCCCAAGCAGAATTCCAGCCTGCTCGATAGTCGTAGCTGCTGTAAGAAGTTTCTAGATGAAGCGTAGAGTCTTGAATGCCTGCAAAATCTCGTAGCATTTGAGCAGATAGCACGATCGTATGTTGCCAGTTATCCGTCAAAATTACATCAGACTGGAGATCTAATGTGAAAAAGGTTCGCTGAGGCAAAGATTGATCAGGTGACTGTCTAAAAATAGACCAAAGGTTCCAACGGTCTTTAAGTTTTGAATTGAACGTAGCAATCTTTTTCTCAACAGATTCAACGGTCTGACTATTGTTGATTGCTAGATGGACTTTGCCCAGTCCTCTTGATGCAGAGCCTCCCATTCGGAAACTGTCAGAATGTTTCTGAAGATAGTTTCTCAATGCTGCTGCTAATTGATCATCATCAATCCAGATCTGACTGCGATAGCTGACGTATTCCCACTCTGGAAAGCGATCGCGCGTATTTCTCAAAAACGATTCATTCAAAACTTCGATGCTGTAAAGAATGTCATCCTGTGCAGTTGCTCTACGGCGATTGATCCCAACTTTCGTCAAAAAGCGGCTTGAAACACTATGCGTCCGATAAGGATACTGCCCATGAATTGCTTTGCTATAAAACCCGGCAAAAGGTTCAATGCGACTCACATCTTTAGGACAGCTTGGATCATAGATATGCCCGCATTGTTCAGCACAAAACCGATCGATTAACGTATCAAAAACGCCACCTTTCTCTTTGTTCTCCACCTTGAATCCAGGTTCAGCTTTAGAACTGACCGCCGTAGCAGGTAAAACATAAACAGCTTCAGGAACACAGCGAGATTCAGACTCACTGATTTTGGCGATCGCTGGATAAGCATTCTGAAAAATCGCAGGCTGTCCCCCTAAAAACAGGGCTTGAAACTGCCCACCATTGCTTGAAAGATCTTTAGTTTGCGGTTTTGCTGTCTTGAGAATCTGAGCCGCGATCGCACCTCGAATCATCGTGCCTGGAATGTAGCTTTCCGTTTCGCTGATCGAGCCACCTGGTTTCTGCCGTCCGATTGCTAATGGAGCTTGAGCCTTGATTTCTAGTTCAATACAATTCATTCCGACTCCTTGGGCGCAATCAGTTCTAACCAAATTTCATCGTCTGGACTCACTTGAGGAAATTCTGTCCAGGTGAGCCAACCGAGTCCAGCAGATTTGCTGCCCCCTAATGCGTGAAGATGCTGGAGTGCTGCCGAAATAAGTGCGATCGCATAATCTGGACAATCTGTGAGGAGATGAATGACTCCTTTGAAAGGAAGCTGAGCATTTGCAGGAGAAGTTTCTAAGAAAAAGAGCTTCTGATCCTCAGCCGTTCCTCGCGATCGATTGATTGAAACTCCGGGACGAATGACTTCTCCTAATTCTTCGCGGCTATACTGACAGACCAGATCATCGATCGCAATTCTTGCAGGTAAAATCGGATCACCAAAAATCTGTGAAACAAGGCAGTGATAGCCTGGATAGTTAGCAACTGTATAATGCGATCGAAATTCTGCTTCAACATCATCAGGACAAAGCTGATTCGCACCTGGAGCTTCAGCAATCCACCATCCTAAGCTTCGAGCTAACTTTTCACATTCGTGCCGTAGTCTGCCTTTGAGTTGAGAACCTGGGATGGTCAGTTGTCCTTGAGCATTCCGAACAATGGGCTTGTCAGCGAGGGAACCTGTTGAGCCGCCTGCACCAACACAGAGCGCTGAATCGACGATCGCACAGAGGTCGATCGTCTGAAGAATGGGGGGTGCAAGCTCATCGAGAACAATCATAAAAATTGCCTATTTGGAACGAGATTGAGGGAGGTTAGCTTTTCGTTGAATCTTAGGTTTTGGAGGATCGGGAACGAAGGGAAACAAATCTACTAATTCGTACCAGATCGTTTCATAGGTGGTAGAGTCGGAGTCTAAAATCGACATCCAAGGGGCGAGGTTACCTGAATTGAGTTTGGCACTACACCAGGGTTGCTCAAAGTCTTTTTCTAGGTCTTGACCTTTCTCACCCAAGCGAGTGCGGAAGTATCGGTAGTTGAGGATTGCGGTTTGTTTGTCTTGTTCGAGTAAGCTTCGGATTTGATAGAGTTGTGACTTCGGAAAATCAGCTTTTTTGAACGCTGCGAGCGTTTCTAGTAATCCACCGATTTCATGCAAGGTGTAGGGTGCGCCATAGAGCTTGAGATGAGCTTGTCCATCTCGTTCACGAGTTAGCCCTTGAGCGCGAAACTCTTTGATGTTGGAAGAAATCATCGTGACTGACTTCATCACTAGAAAATCGATCGTGCCTCCGAGGTAGCCTTTTCCTTTGAGCTTTTTCGCTTTTTGTTTTGCCGACTTTAGTAGCTGCTCAACCAAATCAGCCGCATAGTAAATCGGAGTATCTTCAGCCGCGATTAAAACCCCAACAGACATACTCAATTGGCATTGATCATTAGGCTTGATTGGCTCTTGCGGGTCGGTTGGCTGATAGCGATGAACTTCTTTGATATCGTAGGAGCTATTTTTGCTTTTGTAACCTTTGTGCTTGAGTTGATTCTCAAATTCTTCACTCAAGGTCTTAGCAATGTCTAACGCACGATCAGCAGGAACAATCAAAAACACATCATCGCCGCCAATCGTGACAATTTCAAAGGGATGAATCCAACCTGGTTTTTTACGATCGGAAGATCCATCAGGCTCATAGTAGAAAGGTCTAAGATGCTTCGCGATCGCGCGATACACTGCCTGTTCTGTGACAGCAGAAATATCCTTGCTAAAGGCGCGATAGTCTTGCGGGGTTCTGATTTCTTTTTGAATATAGCCCCCCATGTTATTGCCATCGGCATAGATGTAAGCAACGAAACCAGATGGTTTACTAGCTGCACCAATTTCTCGCAGCGATCGCGCTTCATCAATCTCGTCGATCCGGGTTTTCAAATCTTGAAAATAGTCCTGATGGGGTAGGTCTTTACGATTTTTTAGAAATTTAGTGACCCAACTTTCTATACCGCCTGGATTCCAGCTTCCAACGATACTAGACCACCAATCTTGGCGTTTCCCCCGCTTCGCAATTTGACCCATGATGTACTTTCGTCCGGAGGGTTCGGAGAATTTCATCCGACGCAAAGCAGGGACACGAGCGATCGCTGAACGTCGATCTCCCTCATCGCGTTGAGCATAGGGATGAGTTTCGTAGAGCGGAGGATAGGCGCGAGTTGGGCGACTTGAAGTAATATTCCCGCTTCGTCGTTGATTGAATTGACTGGCAAGATGGGCAACTAATTCATTGAAAGATTTACGATCGCGAAATGGCTGTTCAGGATCTTCAGCGTTAGGCTGACCAAAGTAAGCTTGAAATAGTTCGTGTTTCGGATTTGCGAGATAGTCTTGGAGCCAGGGCTGTTGGATTTTGCCAAACCGAAATTCTAGTAGCTTGAATGTCTCACCGACAGCACAGGAGTTTGCAATCAAGGTTTCGCGGGTGTAGCATTGCTCGATCGCATTAGCAAGTTGAGCGACATAAAATGCTGGACAGAGTGCAAGAATGTTTCCGCCTGTGGAATAGATGATGAGTTCTGGGATCAGTGCTTTACTAAGTTCGGGATATTCTTTTTCAAACCAACCTCGAACCGTTGACTCGATCGAGGAATCGAAGAAGCTGCGTAAGTCGATGAGGTTAATGCGATCGAGTAATGCTGATGCGCCTCGAATATCTTGTAGATTACTGGTTTCAAAGACGTATTGTTTAATTTTGGTTGCACCGCCGAAGACGAGTCCGATTTCCGTAGGTTCGTTCCAGAGGTCGGCATATTCGGTTTGAAGTTGCTCGATCGTGTCTGGAATTTGTGCTGATTTTTCGAGCTTTTGTAATTTTTGGGCTTGATCTAAGTAGTGAAAAAGTTCGGAATCGATCGCGTGTCCTTGCTTTAGATCTTGGCGAAATTTTCTGAGTAGAGAGGGATCGTGTTGGGGAGTTTCTTTGTTACCCCAGGCGAGACACCAAGCGATCGCGATAGTAATGTCCTGATGAGACTGAATCATGACAGATTGAGAAAGTTAGGGGGCGAGACGAGCGGACGATTGACAAGTTCTATGATGCAGGACGGTGGAAAAAGGGTTTTCCACTCTAATTTTTCTTTCAGCAGGAGACTCCTATCGATATTACGCTCGAATTTTGAGGCAATCCGTAATTTTTCGGAAATTTAAACGATCGTGTAATCTTTCTAACTTTCTAAAAAATTTCTTAAATGTAGCTCGTGCGATTGAAAGCGAGGTTGACCTTTCTCCAAGCGTGGATTACTTTGTCTAGTAGCATGATTTCCACGCGATCCAGCAGAACCTTGAAAACCGCATAACTTCGTTGGATTGCGTCGATACCTTATTCCATAGGCGTTTTGGCTGGCATGAAGCTGGCTTATTGACACTCGATCGGCGTTTATTGACTAGTACATAGTTATTGCGTCGATTGGGCTTCTGAAACCTGTTTGGGGCTTGGCTTCCTGGACGAAGGGTTTCATCGCTTATTCCCCGCAAGGGGATGGAAACGTCAGTAAAGTTACGGGCACAGTTCGAGAAGATGAAGGAGAGTTTCATCGCTTATTCCCCGCAAGGGGATGGAAACAATTCAGACATAAAGAAAGCCCTTCGCTCTATAAAAACGTTTCATCGCTTATTCCCCGCAAGGGGATGGAAACTTGAAGCTGCAAGAAACTTGGAAGAGTTTGAGAAGTTCATGGTGTTTCATCGCTTATTCCCCGCAAGGGGATGGAAACTTTTCCACATCCGTTAGTTTTTACACGGAATGCAGCCAAAAATTTTGTCGATCGATCGAATAAGTACGATCGCGCTAAACCGACTTCTTCATAAATGTTTCTTTTTTGTGTCCCAAGCCCTCCCTCAGACATTGGCTTACATGAGCGCTTCGCCAAATCTCGAAAAAACGCTCTACGGAATGGTCATGAATGGAAGCAGCTATCTATTCGTGAAAGTACTCGAAAAACAGTACGGAATTTCTGACCTATTTTCAACACGATCGCAGTATCGCAACGGTCTATACGAAGTACTCCGAATCTTAACGCATCTAGGACAACTCACTATAAGCCAGTAGCTTGGTGATAGTCTAGCGAGAGTAATGGAATCGCGCTTGAAGAAACTTCACTCGATCGCGATAAACCTCATAAACCAGTCGATGCTCATCTGTGATCCTGCGCGACCAAGTATTTGAGTTTAGATATTTCAGCGGCTCCGGCTTTCCAATTCCATCAAAAGGATCACGCATCACCGCTTCAACAAAATCCATCACTTTCAACGCAATCTTACGATCGCACTCAATCCAAAACCGCAAATCCTCACGAAAATCAGGCTCAAAAACTGCACTCCGCTCCAGCTTTTCTGAAGACTCCTCAGCCGTCGATTCCGAAGACTCATTCAACTTCTTAGGGCGTTTCTTCGACAAGTCCAAACTCCCGTTTGAAATCTTCAACCGATTGTGCAGCCGTTTCTTGCACCTTAGAGCGCTCCAATGCCGCAATCAAACGATCGGCATTTGCAGAAGAACTCAGTAAATGAAATGTTTCGAGCAAACTGGAAAAATCCTCATCCGTCGTCGCCTCATTTAAGCCCCGTTCGATCGCGGCTTTCGCGGTCGGATTTTGAATGGCTTGAAGCTCGATTGCAAGTAGCTGCCTAATATAGGGTTTGGGATCAACTTCGATCGGAACAGATAAAATCGCTTGACCCAACTTGATGGTTTGATAACTCTCAAGATTATGGCTTTCGATCAGATTTGAAATCATTCTGATTCTTCTGAGCAAACTACACTGCTATGCAACAGTATAACCAAGATGACCTAGGCACGATCGCAAACCCCTCTCATTCCTTCATTGCTTTGCGAGCCAACTGCGAATACTTTTTCACGCTCTCATACCCAATCCCCAGATCCTCCGCAATCCCCTTCAAACTCTCCCCAAACTCCTGCCGCGCCACGATCGTCGCCCACAAATCCGCCGCCTTCTCCGCCCGCTCCCCCCCTTGCCGCTTCTTCAGTCCAAAAAAGAACGCCTTCAACACCGCCCGCCGCGCCTCAATCAACACCCGCCGCTGCACCTCCACCGAATCCTTCCACTCCGCCACCTCCACAACTCGTTCCTCAACCGATTCCACCTCCAACCATCCCGCTCTGGTCTGCCCCAACCCAAACGTCACCTTATGCCCCGTCCCAAAATACGGCGCACAAACCACCAGCGATCGCACCATCTGCACATAGTCCGGCTCACCCTTCGCCTTCGGACTCAGCCCAAACTGCACCCGACCCACAAACCCAGTCACCGAGCCTTGTTTGCCTGCCTGAACTTTGAGCGATCGCACCTCATGCCGCAAAATCACTACACACTCATTCACCCAGTTAAGAAAATCCTCTTGCTCAACTGTGATCGATGCAAAATCATTCCAACGCCGCAAGTAACTATGAAACACATTCTCCGGCATCGGCAAAGGCAAATGATTCTGCCGCTTCCGAAAACTCGTCGCACTCAAAAACGTCAGATTCAAATCATCCTGCCGCCCTTCCCCAGCCTGCTCCCAAACCGCCTCATAGGTCATCGCAGGCAAACCAATCTCCCACCGCACAATCCGAAACACTTCCCCCCGCAGCTTAATCTCCGTCGGTGGCTTCACCAACCACTGCTGCATCCACTCACAAACCTCATGATTCAGCCCCGTCACCGTCCAAGCATAAAGCTGCTCTGCCTCAAACTGAATCGATCGACCCACCCGACTCCCTTCCAATCCCGAAATCGTAAACGCTTTCTCCGACTGCCCATCATGCAAATAAGCCGAAAGATCCGGATTCATCGATCGCACCTGATCCAAAAACCAAGCATGAAGCTGAGTCGAAAAGTTAGAAGTCGCTTGAAAACTCCGATTCGGCTGCAAGAAGAGCGCAAGTCCAATCAATTCAGCAGTGTCATCCCAACTTAAAATCGGTTTAGCAGCACGACGTGGCATATCTCAAATCAGTAACTTGGACTCATCTTACCCCGCAAGTTTGCTCGAAGCATTCGATCGCCCATTCGCCTGAAATCCCAGCATGACGCGAATCGGATTCAGCGATCCAACGACTTTCCCTTGAGCATCAACCTTCGCAGGCGTGTACTGAATCGATCGCTGCGTGCCCACACACGCCAACACCACTCCCACCGAAGCATGAGCCGTCATCCCGGTATAATCTGCAATCACCTCTGCCTCTGTCCAACCCTTGGGCAATCGAGTCCGATAAATCTCATCCACTCGCGCCCAAAACTCCAATGGATTGTAGATATCATTCACGACCAAAGGTGCATCCACGCAAATTTGAGGAAACTCCTGACAAAGCTCCCGCGCCATATCCAACCGTTCTCTTGAACAAATCAACCAGCACCGTTGCAGCACTCTATCAACAACTTCTCAAGCACTCAAACCGAGTCTTCCTGCAACGGGTTTGTCCGGATGGCGAAGGAATGTGGTCAAGCGAAGCTGATCCAGCGATCGTGCGGTCAATTCGCAGAAAAGGTCAGTTCTCTGAAGAGTTTGTTCTTGAAACGCTTCGAGCCATTGATCACCTGGGACAGAATCCACATTTTTCGATTGTCCTGCTCGATCTCGGTGGTAAGCGTACAGCAGAAAATGCAGAAATTTTGCAGCGCTCTGACTTTTTGATCCTACTGTCGTCGAACCTGCAAGAAATAAGCCATTGGCAGCAGTTTGCTCACTGTGAAAATTGTGAAACGATCGCGTTTCTAGAAAGTCGTCTGCACAAAATCGATGCGGTGTTAAACCAAACGGTATGTTCTCACATCAATTTTAACGTGAATTCGATGAGAGTTTTTTCGCTTCGTTGTTCACGGCTTCTGCCCCCCAACCCCCCAATTTTGGGGGACTTTCAGAGAGGAATTCTGGTTCAAAGTCCCTCACTCGTGGGGGATTTAGGGGGCGTTCCTGGATCTAAAAGCGAAGCGAAGCGTTCATCGAACTGACGTCAATTTTACTCCAACTCTAGCGAAGGGCATCCTGTGGAATTTGGATCGACATGGCAACACAGCAACTTACGAGAGTGCTGTCGCTCAACTTGCCACTTGGTTACACGATCGCTTTATAGCTTACTAATTCATCTGAAGCAAATATGTAGATAATCGCTAAATCCCCTATTCTGGGGGACTTTGAACCTTGGGTTTCCCTCCGCTTTGGGGCACACCCCCTGACTCAGCAACACCGCCAAAATTAGCTGACCAAGCATATTTAGAGAATTTCAGGTTAATAAACTCGCGTTCCTTAGTAATTAGTAGATTAGTCGTGAATCGATGGCTAAGAACAATAACAACCCGCCCTTTGAAGATTCCTACTGATTTAGGTACTGCTATAGTTTTCTAATCAAGCAAATGACGACATTCATTAAATAGCCAAGTGCCAAATAGACCGTCTAGAATCTCTTGATAAATTTCGGGTGTTAGCTGGGCTGGAATAAATGCTTTGACCCATAAGAGATGATATCCCTGATCGGTTTTAAGCGGCTCTAGTAAGTCACCCGATCGCGCATTAAAAACTGCCGCAGACACCTCTGGTTTTAAGTTCCAGCGATAAAGTTTTCCCGCGTAGCCGCAGGTTTGCCGAAGCGATTCATCTTGATTGTAGAGATGGGCGGCTTCAAAAAAGCTGGTTTCTCGTTCTTCAATTTGAAAGAATAGCTCCTGGGCAATGGTTTGTTCAGAAACAATGATTTGATACAAAACAACTTGGTCAAAGTCTGATCGATGTTGAGCAAAAGCCGCTTTAACTTCTTGATCAAACAAGATGTGTGAGAGTTTTTTAGTTAGCAAGCGATCGCGAATTCCTGCCTCTAAATCTTCGGCTGTGATCATCTGGTCATTTAACCAGGCTAACGTGTCGGATGCTTTTTCTAAACGAGATTCTCGACGTAAGCGATCGCTTTCTGCCTGAATCTCATCCTGCGTCACGATGATTCCCTTTGCGTGAGCTGTTTGATCAATAATTTTCTGATGCAAAACCTTTTGATAAATCTCTTTTAATCGAACACTTTTCTTTAAGTAATTGATGAGATCGTCCAACACAATAAAAGATTCAAACAAATGATTAACCATCTCAAACTAGCTGATTTTAACTAAAAATATCACTGCTAAAACTCAACTTTTTAATTTCTCTAAAGCTTCTGAAAGGCAATCGAAAAAAATGTAGGAACATTACGAATAACACTCCTACAAAACCACATTTTTTTACAGTTAATCGTTAGATGCCAAACGCAAATGCAGTTCCACCAGAGGTGCTGAATACACCTGCTGCACCTGCTGCATAAGTTGAGCCAGATGTCCCAGCCGCTACAGCCAGGTAGGTACCCTTGGCAAAGCCGGTGGAGTAGTTGCTCGTTGAGAATGGACCTGACCAGGATTTGCTGCTAAACCAGGCTTTAGCGCCTCCAACAATGCCAGTTGCTTCTTTTGAATCAAACACAGTGTCTAGATATTCCAGATCGCGAATTACCATGAGATTTCTCCTTCGTTAAAGGTGTTTTCACGCAACAGGGAGCGCACTTCAGATCATATCAATTAGAGAAAAATATTCGAGATTTCACCACTAACAATGTCAATTTTTCATAGTAGCTTTATATACTAACTTTTCAAAAGATTGGTTCAAGAACTATCAAGAACCTTCTTAAAAAAAATTGCTCTTGATGTTGAATTTTATTACCCCAAAAAAATACCTCACTCTAGAAATTGCTACAAACGAAGACCTCCTTTTTGCAATTGACGAATTGGGTCGAATAACACATCGATAATGCGACGAGGACGAATTACAAGTTCTGCTGTAGCCACTTGACCCGCTTTGAATACAATCGTTTTCTGATCGGCTGTAATCGAGGTGCGATCGAGCGCAATTTCGACCTGGTAAACTGGCTCTGACCGATCGCTAGGCTTGGCATCTGGAGAAATTGAAACCACCTTTCCCGAAACCATCCCATAATCTTGATAGGGATAGGCATCGAGTTTGATTTGCGCTGCCGTTCCCACTTGAACAAACCCTGCTTCCTGATTTGGCAAACTTGCCCGTAGTACTAGCGGAGCATTGAGAGCCGTCATCTCTGCGATCGTTTGTCCCGGTTGTACAACTTCGCCCACATTTTGAATGCTTAGAGAAGACACCGTTCCTTCAACAGGCGCAACTAACAATCGCTGACTAACTTTGGTTTTTGCAGTATTTAATAAGGTTTGAGTTTCGGCAATTTTGGCTTTTAGTTGAGTGGCTTCAACTTCTAGCTGTTGGGTTTGCTGTTGAGCTTCTAGCTGCGATCGAGTGCCGTCTGCTTGCTTTTGATCCAACCCTGCTTGCAACTGTCTGACTTCTGACAACGCTTGTTCCAGATCTCCCTGGCTTTTGGTAATACTGCTTTGACGATCGCGCAATGCCTGTTCTACTTCAAACAAACGCTCTTGCGAAATGGCTCCTTGGCTGGCAAGTGTTCTAAGTTTTTCGAGTCGCGATCGCTGCGCCGTTTCATCCACTCGAAGCTGAGACAAAACTTCCCGAACTGTGTTTACCTTGGTAGTAGACTGAGCGATCGCAGCCACTTGACCCTGTGAATTTGCAGACGCACTTTCCTGTCCCTGTTGGGCTTCTAGACGCGATCGGGCAACCAACATTTGCATCTGGTTAAGTTGTGTTTGATCAGAGGCTAGTGTTTGCTGCAAGCGATCGACTTCTCCGGTTGAGAGTTGTGGGTCGAGTTCTGCCAGAGTTTGTCCCGCTTTCACGAGCTGTCCTTCTTTGACCAGCAGCTTTGTCACCTTGCCTGATTCGACCGGATGAATCTTATACACGCTTCCTTTAGGAACAAGCTGCCCACGGGCATGACCGACCTCATCGATCTGCCCAAAATAAGCCCAGACACCAAAAGCACCACAAAACGCAATGCCACCCAGCAGTAGGTAGAGCGGAAAGGCGATCGGAGGTTGGTCTAGTACGGATTGTAGAGAAGTAGACCAGTTTGATTGTTGAGCAACAAAAGTGCGACTCGTGGAGCTTGGAGAATTTAATTTCAGACGATCATCCAACTTCTGCACAGTAACGCTCCTGGAGATAACTTGCGACTGAATTTCCGTCTGATTAGAGAATTTAGATTGTCTCCTAACATCCTTTCAGTTGTATTTGCTTATTAACCGATACAGCGATTTCTAAACTTAAAATAGAAATTTCAGTAAAA
The DNA here is from genome assembly GCF_052939515.1 of Phormidesmis sp. 146-33. Classification (NCBI taxonomy): domain Bacteria; kingdom Bacillati; phylum Cyanobacteriota; class Cyanophyceae; order Leptolyngbyales; family Leptolyngbyaceae; genus Phormidesmis; species Phormidesmis sp. 146-33. The sequence continues at coordinate 27,729 of NZ_JBJPHU010000051.1, read as the reverse complement.
ATACCACGTCAATATTACTGGATCTCATTTCTCAATACGTAATTACACTCGACTTTACTGAGATTTTATCACCTGCTTCACTGAATTTTCATACATGAGGGATGAGGCAGTTCTGATTTAGATGGTTAGTTAGTGAATAGAATTCTCCCCTGTCAGAACGAAGTCTGTTTTCGCAAACTACACTCATCAATATTGTCTTAATTCGCGACGGCGGGTTTTGTTCTCCTAGCTGCGGTTTTAACGACCAACTTTAACCATCTTCCTATAACTGCTGCCGTGCTAGATGGTAGTAAACCCCTTGCTGAGACATTAATGCAGGATGGGTGCCCTGCTCAACTAGAATGCCGCGATCGACCACCAGAATATTATCTGCATCTCGCACGGTTGAGAGCCGATGGGCAATCATACAGATAGTGCAATTTCCAATTCGTCTCAAGTTATCGCGAAAGCGGCGCTCTGCATGGACATCGAGTGAACTGGTCGCTTCGTCTAAAATGAGTAAACGAGGTTCACCTAGTAGCGCACGAGCGATCGCAATCCGTTGTTTTTGACCGCCTGATAGCGTTGTCCCTCGTTCTCCTACTTTGGTCTGATAACCCAGGGGCAAGTCTTGAATAAAGCTGTGAGCTTCTGCTAGTTTTGCGACTTCGATGATCTGCTCTAGCGTGAATTCGGGACGAAATAGCGCAATGTTTTCTAGAATGGTGCCCGAAAACAAGAAACAATCCTGTGGCACAACTCCCAACTGCGATCGCAGCGATTGAGGAGACACCTGGCGAATATCATGCCCGTCGATTAGAATGCGCCCGCTCGTTGGCTGGTAGAGTCCTTGAAGTAGATTCACCAATGTACTCTTACCTGAACCGCTTTGCCCCACAATCGCGACCATCTGCCCTGGCAATATTTCAAAGGAAACCGTTTGCAGCGTATTTCTTTCCTGCTCGGCACTGTAACGAAAAGTGACATTCTCAAAGCGGACTTCACCTCTTAACGGCGGCAACATCAGCATCGGACGTTGAGCATCTTCTTCTGGCGACACCACAAACACATCATTCAACCGTTCAGCCGCGATAACAACTTCTTGTAGTTCATCCCAAAGCTGCGCCAGCGAGAGAACGGGCGCGATCGCACTTGCCAGCAGCATATTAAAAGCGACAAATTGCCCTACCGTCAGGCTTCCTTGAATCACTAAAGTTGCCCCATACCAGAGCAGTGCCGTACTCCCCAGGCTATTCACCAGTCCGCTGAGAAATTGCAGCGTATTTGATAGCTTTTGTCCTCGAAATCGCGCATTCAGCAACTCAGTCAAACGGTCTTCCCAACGCCAGCGTAAGGTTCGTTCTGCGGCGGCGGATTTGATTGTCTCAACCCCAGTCAAAATTTCTACTAGAGCAGAGTTTTCGATCGCCGTCTGCCGAAACACATCGCGGGAAACCTGTCGCATAAAGGGCGTAGCAATCAGAACAATCAGCGCGATCGCAACGAGCAATCCCAATACCAGCAGCATCAGTTGCCAGTTGTAGTAAGCCATCAAACCCAGGTAGACAAACACCATCAGCGCATCTAACCAGACCACGATCGCTTGCCGAGTCAGAAACAACTGTACCTTCTGGTTTTCTTGCACACGAGTTAGAATATCGCCCACCTGACGAGACTCAAAAAATGTCAGAGGCAGGAGTAGCGTATGGCTAATAAAACCACTGATCAGCATCAGATCCAGCCGATTAGAAAAGTAATCAAGCAGATATTGCCGCACGGCTGTTAAGCTGATCCGCCAGATACCAAAGAGCAGTAGCCCGATCGCAAACACATTCAGCGTGATCAAGCTGCGTTGAACAATGACTCGATCTAAAATAAACTGAGTTAACAACGGAGCTACCAGCCCAAATACTTGAATCAGCAGCGAAGCAAAAATGATTTGTCCGATCACTGTGCGATAAGCTGTCAGCAGCCCCCAAAACCTCCTTAGAGAAGGCTTTTCTGCCTCGGATGCCTTAAGTCGATCGGTTGGTTCTAATAATAGTGCATAGCCACTCCAATGGGTCTGAAACTCCTGTAGCGATAGTTTTTGTCTTCCAACTGCGGGATCAGCAATCAAAAATTGGCTGCCTCTGACTCGATAGACAACCACATAGTGATCGCCCTGCCAGTGAGCAATCCACGGCTTAGATTGTTCGATTAACTGTCCCAAACTAGCCCGCACGGGTCGAGCCTGAAAGCCTACACCTTCTGCGGTGGTTGCCAAAGCTTGAAGTGAAACCCCAAATCGCCCCATTCCTGCCTGACGAGTCAAGTCGCTTAAACTCAAACGGTTACCCCAGTACTGTCCCACCATCACCAAACAAGCAATGCCACAGTCTGCCAAACTCTGCTGCGGAACAAAGGGATACTTTTGCCCCAGGCGCGATCGTCGCTTCCCAGGTTGCGGAAAGGGCAATGTATTAGAGGATGCTATGTCAGCGTGAGGAAAGCTCTCTGAGTGGTTAGTCGGAGTTTTCTGAACGGCAACCGAAGTTAAATTATCTAAGGTTGAAACCGTTGGTACGATCGTTTCCCAGTACTCAGCAGGCAAATGGTACAGGACAACTTCTGTTTGAGCAGTCCAATCATCAGATGGAGACCCCCAATCGCCCAACTTTGGAGGCTGAACGTTGCGGCTGTAAACTTCACCCCGACGCAGCCAAAACTGTCCTGTTTGCGGAACTTCGGCTAACCTTTTTCCTGGTGGTAATAAGATTGAAACCAAATGAGATCCGATCTCTAAAAGTTGAGCCTGAGATAGTGATCGTAAGCTCGTCAGGGTTTTAAGAAACAGTAGATAGTCTCTTGTTTGGGCCTGTTGGTGCCAGCGATCGCGCAGGTCAGGAAGTTTTTCTAGCCAGGATTCTAGATCTTTGATATCAATTTGGGCAAGCTTTCCGATGCTGGCGGCGATCGCTGAATATTGAAGAGTTGCCCACAGGTCATCTGCGCCAAAGCTATCACCTACTTCCAACACACAAACAGACACCTCCTTTTGCTGTTCGCCATACCCTAGCAAGCGGACTCGCCCCTGACAAACAATAGATAGCGTGGTTGGTGAGGAGTTACAGCGATCGCCCAGTCGAAATTCTGCAATCTCAAACGATTGGCTCAAAGCTTCAATGAGTAGCGGATCTGCTTGCGGAAACAGTCGCATCAAAATTTCGGATAGCTGATCGATCGCATCCTGAAAAGGTTGAGGTTGCCGCTGCATTTGTGCCCCTGGAAACGTGTTGGTTGAGTCTGCTGGTTAGGCAATCCCTATATTTTTTAGTTGACTACGAGAATAAGCTTTTAATCAAACTGTGTGGGAGCGCATTGAGATGATCTTCTAATGCTTTTTGTGGGCTTTCGCATCCGCAACGATCGTCCCTTCATGAAAGCTTAGTAGAAATACGGTGCTATATGAATTTCTCTCGATCAACCTACCAGAAAAGGGCGTTGCTGATTGGAGGGATGAATGTCCATCTTTTCGCCCCCTAAATTCCCGAAATTGGGGGACTTTGAACCTTGGGGTTCCCGCCGCTTTGGGGCACACCCCCTGATTCAGCAACGCTCAGAAAAGTTGCCACTCCACTATTCCAAAACTTTTGGCGATTTAGTCCTGTGCGATGGCGCGATCGCTGTAGTGATAAGTAGCAGTTTTTAGCGGTGAGTGGCTACTCGAAACTCTTTGTGCAAAGCTTTATACAAACTTTAAACATTAATTCGTGATTTTACTGAGATCCTATTAAATAACTGCTATCGTTTTCTTAACTCATCAGTGTATTTCGTGACATCTTAACTTGTGTCTCAATCCATCTCCCCCGTGGATTCTTAGTTAGTAAAGATGTATCTGCCAGACTACCTGACCCAGAGAGCTATTGAGCGATTACTAGAAGACTGACCTTCACTGCCCACCGAACTATCCTTCAGCCCCCACTCCAGTAGTACGGAGTTAGTTCGGTAGGTCATCTGTAAGTTGATCAAAAATTACGCTCAACTAAAAAGCATCTCCCATTTCTAGCTGTATGTTCGATTTAAGGCTAGGCAGTCCTGCGTGTGAGGGCTGACAGTTTGACGCGAGTCTGCGAAATCGTATGAATTGAGAGGATTTTATGGAATTGAAACGAAACAATACTCAGCGTTTGTTGCTGCTGCTGGTGCCGTTGGCCGTCACATCGATCGCGCCCAATCCAGCTAACGCCAAATCTACAGCCTTCTCAGAAGCTCAGGTCAAACTCTTTGACTTCAGCCACAATCCACTAGAGGTTTTGGCAGCGATCGACTCCAAGACCGTTATCTCCGCCACAAACGGGAAAGCAACCGCCGTTGCCACCCCAAAAGCGCTCTTTTTGAATGGATCTAAGCCTCGTGCTGAAAACTCATCGCTGAGCCAGGCAGCGGGAGACGGGATTGCTTATCAAGGAATCGCTCAAAGCTTTGCGGGTGTGATTGGCTACGACTTTGAGATCGCCGCCGGAGAAGAGTTTTCGTTCAAATTTGATACGCTGCTGAAGCTGGCAACTTTGACTGACAATCCTCTTAAAGAGACTGCTAGAGCCAGCGGCAACATCAAATTTCAATTGTTAGATGTCAGTTATGAAGACACTTTCATCCCACTAAACGAATTCTCAATCTTTGGTGCTCTTAACACTCCTGGCGAAGGCGATCTGTTGAATGCGACAGGCTACCAGAACATCGAATTTGATCCCGACAAGACTTCGGTGGCTCGATCGTTTGGTGGCAATAAGGAGTCTGCGATCGCTAAGACTCAGGGTACTTTCTCAAGATTTTTTAGTCAGAAAACCAGGCTGATGTTAATTGAGGAGAAAGAAAATCAGGCGATCGTGCAGGCTGTTCCAGAACCAATGGGTACAGTCGCCTTACTTGTTACATCTGTCTCCATGATGGTCGGCGGTGTTCTGAAACGCAAAAAAACACAGTCTGGAGTGGAGTAGTCCTCTTTAAAGGGTGACTTAAGGAATTGTTAAGCCATCCTTTCGATACCGAAAACCTGCATCATACTAGAAACAATTCTTTGAGCCGTGAAGTATTGTCTAACAAGCAAGGCTGCATCTGCTAATTCTCCCACTTACTGCATTAGACAATCTGCATTAGACAATTTGAGCATCGACTAGCGCTTGAACGCTAAGAGGATGGTTTAAAGGTCATCTCGCTGGTAGCAGAACGGGTTAGATCCCCCCTAGCCCCCCCTTAAAAAGCTACCGTGTACACACAAGTTGCTTAATCGTTTATTGCCGAGATCTTCGCCCCCTAAATCCCCCAATCTGGGGGACTTTGAACTCGGATTCTGGGCTTGAAGTCCCCCAATTTTGGGGGATTTAGGGGGCTGAAGCCGACTGAAACGAAGCGAGAAAGAGATGTGTGTACACAGTAGCCTTAAAAAGGGAGGAACTAGATTCAAAATCCCCTTTTAACGGAGGCAGGGGGATCTCCGAGTCTCTATCTTCACAACAGAAGACTTTTGAAACACCCTTTAAGGCTTGGAGTCGATCACTTCACTTCCAAAATAAGTTTTCCTGCCGCAGACATTGTTTAGGAGTCGCTATTCATGACAACCTCAACTGTTCTTAAGACGCTCACAGCGATCGCTGTTGGGTCTGCTTTGATGGCCATGGGCACCCCGACGGCCCAGGCTGCGATTTTGACCTCTGCTACATTAGGAGAAACCAAGCAGATCTTTGGCGCTCCGGTGAGCAATGTTCAGTATCTAGGCTGGAGATTTAGAGTTAGTGCGCCGTTTCGAGTGACGCGAATTGGGGGGCATTTGGTCGGAGATGGAGGCGGAAAACCAATCTTTGGGGCGATCGTTCGGCTGAGTAATCCGACGGCGTTTCCGACGGCGTTTCCGCCTGCCCCTAGCGAGGTGGTTGCATCCACGACATTCATTCCTCCCAGCGCTCTCACCACTAGAAGCCAAGACGTAAGAATTCCGCTGTCTGCGTCACTGCCGCCCGGAAACTATGCCCTGATTTTTGGTAGTACAACGAATCTGGGTGGAATCGCTAGAATGCCTATCAACAACGCCAGCTTGCCGGGTTCGACTTACTTTATCTCAGGTGGCGGCACTTATCAAAATCTCGACCCAGCATCAGGGCTAACTAATATTCGATTTGTAGTTGAGGGTTCTTAGCTCGACTTTATCCATTTGCTGAAACCCTGAAATACCAGTGGTTGCGGCCTGTCCAGATTGCCTCTAGTGCAGCGTCAACGATAAAAATTAGGGTTAGCGATCGCTGAAGTCTTCATTCAATGAAACTTTACCAAGAGATATCTACCCTAAGATTTTGGCTTCGTTTCAATGGGTTGCAGCCCCCTAAATCCCCCAAATTTGAGAGACTTTGAAGCTCAAACCCGTTTTGAATTCCAGAATTTTTTTGATCTCAAAGTCCCCCAGAATGGGGGATTTAGGGGGCGAAGTAACTTGGCAATAAACGATCTTATTTAATTCACGATCCTAAGCTACGGTGCCTATTAAGCTGATCGACATTTAGGTTGATAGCCATTTCCGCATTGTAAAAGGGTTGCAGAGCCAGTTTATGCAAACTCAAAGTCAATCAGCCTATCAGGGCGATCGAGTCGGAGAGCCATTTCCAGTTCCGCGTGGTTCTGGTTGTTTCTGAGACTCTGATTCTGCACTTTTATAAGTGACTCTAAGACGGAGTGCTTGAGTGGGTCGATTCGGCTGGAGTTGTCGTCGTTGAAGTTCTCTCACTGCCCAGGCATCAAAGGCAAGCTGACCACTCGATTGAGCCACTCGAATGTTTTGTGGGCATCCAGCAGCATTCACATCGTAAAGCAATCGCGCTGAACCTTCGCCCTGAAATTCTGCGGGTATTGGCAGAAAACCAAAGGGACAAGCCGTAACCGTTATCTGACTGTCAAACGGCGACCAAGCAACGGTTGGTAAAGACTTCTCACCCACGATCGACAACTGTAGTGTTTTATCATTGAGCGGCGCGATCGTGATTTGGGCAATTCCAGGATACGGCTGTTGTAGTTGAAGCGGTTTTTGATCTTTAAGCGTTGTATTAGCAATCTCTACAGTGACGCGATTGCCTTCTGATTTGGGATTGGTAAATGTAATTGTCCCTGAACCTACGAACTGAATGATTCCTTCTGGTAGCAGCCTTGATCGCTGGCTGGGAGGTTGCTGGAAAGCAGTTTTTACAGCGGCTGAATTTGGCGCTTGAATGGCGGTAATCTGGGAAATTGTGGGTGTGGGCGCTGGCGTTTGAGCCGTTGCGTTTTGAGCCGCGATCGTCATTGCACTAGTCAGAACAATACAACTCATTTGGAAATGACGAACCGGAACAAAAGACTTCATATTACAACAGCCTGTAGCTCATACTTGGAGGATTCTACCATTACTAATGAATTAATTCTCATTAGGGAAGGCACCTCTATTGTTTTTGTCAAAGAAAACTGCTGTTGAGCTTCCAGATAAAGCTCTTCCAGGTTCTCAGCCGATAAGGTCAGCTTCATTGCAAGATGCTCACGATATTAATCAGGACTAGTCAGATCTCTTGTTCCCTCTCCTTGGGGTTAGGGTGAGGGCGGAAAGACTGTGCTACACAATTGGGATGCTCCCGCACGATTTCTCTCGTCCCCCATGACCCACTCAGATGTGTTGCTTCCCCTAAACACAAACCTCGACAGAATGTTAGAACTCTGATTTAATCAAGGTCATGAAGTTTATTGACAAAAATTGTCATGTCTTTACCCGCTGCCCTCACCGCTCGCAATCTTACGCTTGGTTATGAAGGAACCCCGATTGTTCAAGATTTGACTCTCGCTGTTCCACCCGGACAAATTACGGCTTTGGTGGGTGCAAACGGATGCGGAAAATCAACGCTCTTGCGCGGATTAGCCAGATTACTCAAGCCGACAAGCGGAGCAGTTTACCTTGATAGTAAATCGATCTTTAGCCGATCGACCAAAGAAGTTGCACAACAGTTAGGGTTGCTTCCCCAAAACCCGATCGCACCCGAAGGGCTGACGGTAAAAGATTTAGTGGCTCAGGGACGCTATCCCTATCAAAACTGGCTACAACAATGGTCTACTCAAGATGAAAAGATTGTGCAGCGGGCGTTGGAGACAACTGATTTAGAAGGGTTTAGCGATCGCGCTTTAGATACGCTTTCCGGTGGACAACGCCAACGCGCTTGGATTTCAATGGCACTCGCACAAGATACTGAAATTCTTTTATTAGACGAACCCACAACATTCTTAGACCTAGCGCATCAAATCGAAGTGTTAGATCTGCTGTATGACTTAAATCAGCGGCAGGAAAGAACGATCGTCATGGTGCTACATGATCTCAATCAAGCTTGTCGCTATGCAGATTATCTAATCGCTGTTAAAGAAGGGCGAATCTTTGTGGCAGGCGATCCGCAAACGGTAATGACAGAAGAGACTGTTCAAGCTGTGTTTAATCTAGACTGTCGCATTTTCTCAGACCCGATCGCAGGTACGCCGATGTGTATCCCAATTAGCCAAAAAGCAAGGGAGCGTCGATAATGCGCCTGTCCGGGGAAGCTTATGATGAAATGCTGACTCTGCTTAAGGGCTTGAGCGCAATGAGCTGATGCGCCAAGGTGGAGAACAAATTGAGGCTACCATACAAGCCAATCCAAAGTTGACTGTGGCGATTTTGAACACGTTTTGGTTCTTTGACCCAACAGACATAGGATAGGGGCAAACAAATCGCGACGTTTACCAGGCGATCGTACATTTTTTCTACGTCCTTTCCTAAATAGTACTACCTGATTCTCTTAAAATTCCCTAGACTACCCAGTCAGATTAGTAAGAAATAATACAGCGGTAAGCATATTTTGACTAGTTAAACACTATGAATTAGATATAGCAGTTCTAAATCGTCTGTGAGAATCGTCAATTGATGGGTAGTTACTCATTAGTCCCTAGCAATTGATTTACGACTAACCACTAACCACCGAACTCCCACAACTCAAATAGGATAGCTATAGTACCAACTTTTAGTAAAAGCAAAATGATGAACGCAACTCCTGACAGAACACTTAAATTACTAAGTTCAGGCTTACCTCTGAAACTTTCTCGCCGTGGCTTCCTTGGTTTGATGGGGCTGTCTGCCTGTCGTGCCACTCTACCCTCGTCTCAGCGTCGATCGCTGCTAGTCGGCACAGTCAGCTACGAAGAAGGCAGCAAATCCCTGGATCAGTACAATCGCTTTAAACAATACTTAAGCGAAAAAATGCAGTCATTGGTAGAGCTAGAGCCTGCTATCAACGAGGGGAGAGCTTTAGAGCGGATTCAGCGGCAGGAATGGTCGCTAGTGTTTGCGCCGCCGGGGTTGACTGCGATCGCAATCTCACAACATCAATATACGCCCCTCTTTCCGCTGTTTGGGGTACAAGGGTTGCGCTCAGTTCTGGTGGTGCGAGAAGATAGCCCGATTCGGGAAATTGCAGCGATCGCAGGTAAGTCTGTAGCCTTGGGAAAGCCAGGTTCTGCAACGGGATACTATTTGCCGATTTTTAATTTATATGGTCTAACCCTGTCAGAACTGATGTTTCCACCCACGCCCAAGGCGATTTTAGAAGCAGTGGTTGAGGGTAAAGCAGCCGTCGGTGCTGTCTCGCTAGAAGAGTTTGAAACTTATAAAAGTCAGGCTAGTCCCCTCAATTTGCGAATTCTATTGACCGATGTTCACAATGTTCCGTCTGGTGCAGTTTTGATTAGTCCTACGATCGAGCGCAATGCTCAAGAATCAATTCGCAAGACTTTAAATGAAACCCCTTCTGTCGTGGCTCAAGAAGCCGGGTTTGTGACAAATGCTCCCGTCGCTGACTACAAGTATATGATCTCAGTAGTAGAGCGAGTGAGAGCCATTTTCCCAGGGGACACTCAAAAGACGGGAGCGCTACTTCAACAAAAACCCGTTCGTTTGTTTAAGTGAACTAGAGCCTGTCACTTGTTTGGCGATCGCAGTCATCTCTTGAGTCCAGGGATGATTGGGATACTTCAAAGAAAAAATACCACTGCTGCCCAAATCAAACATCTCTTCACTGACTGGGAGGATGCCCGCTACGGGAGTTTCGTAGGTATTTTGAACTCGCTGCCGTAGCTCCTTAAAATCCAGTGATGGCAGGGCTTTATTGACCACGAGCATCATTTTGGGAACTTCTAGCTTACGAGCCACATCGATCGCGACAGCAGTTCCTTGATAATCCTGTTTGTCAGGACGAAGAATCAGAACAAACACATCCGAGAGAATGATCGAGAGTAGCGTTTCTTCATTGATGCCGGGATGAGTATCAATCAACAGATAATCTAGCTTTAGCCGACGCACTAGATTTTGTAACCCATCATTGAGAAGTCGAGCATCATAGCCTTCTCTAAGAATGCGAGAGATGTCACTCATTCTAATGCTAGAAGGAATCAGATGGATACTTCCCTGACGACCAAATAAAGACTGCTTTTGTTGCAGAATTGAACTGACATCATAAACGGCTTCTTCGATGGCGCAGCGCCCCCAGAGATAGTCATTCAGGGTATAGCGCAGTCGCTCTTCTTCAAGCCCAAAGAGAACATGAATTCCGGGTGATTGAATGTCAGTGTCCACTACGCCAACTCGCTTTCCAGAACGAGCAATCAGAGTCGCTAAATTACTGGTGACATTCGACTTACCAGTTCCGCCACGAAATGAGTGAATTGAGATAATTTCAGACACGGTATATCCTCAAGGTAAAGTGACTAGTGAAACATTGACCCGAACGCTTGTCCGTAAGTCCCCCAGAATTGGCAGCTTGGGGGGCTAGAAGCACAAAACAACGAAGCAAAAAGCTTTATCGAATTCACGTTAAATAGGAGCTTAATCAGTCGCAGACTCGCGTTTACTTCTCAAAGCTTTTGCTTCCTCCTGTAATTTCTGAAACGATTCTGACTCGGCGATCTCAGCAACTTGACGCGCTCGTTTGCCATCGTCAATTTCGAGACGCAATTTCTGCAACTGTTGTTTGAGTTGTTGTTCGCGGGCATAAATTTCCTGCACCATGCGTTGAAACACTCGCCCTAATTGTCCTAGTTCATCATTGCGCTTGGCGATCGGGGCTAGTTTTTCATGTTCAAACTCTGCTGCTTCTTCTGCGCTGATCTCGTTCATACTAATTTTTTGAGCAAGCTGCGCCATTGGCTTAATGGGTTGTAGTACGTTGCGCTTGAGCAAATAGTTGATGAGCAAAATCACTAGCGCGAATATGCCAATGAATATACCGATGATTAGAGAAGAGGCTCGACTGGCATCATCAAAAACTTTACTAGCAGGAACGTAAATCACCTGACTACCCAGCACTTCATTGAGCTTCCAGTTAAAGCCATTTTCTGAGCCATAGCTGGCGATGTGACTTTTGGGAGCCGCTTGTGGCGTACTGTGACAGCGCAAACAGGTTGCATTTTTCACTGAAAATGGACGGGCACTATAAAACAGCTTCTCGCCCACAGAGTCCCGAAAACCGGAGATATTTTTTAGCTTTGGGTTGCTTTGAAATTGCTTGGTAAGATCAGTTTCAAACACATCCGCCTTATCTCGCAAGTTTGTTGGATTTAGCAGAGCATCTTTGTAGAAGAAGTCTTTATATTCGTCATTTTTGCGAAGACCTTCAAAGACTTCTCTCACTGTAAAACTGGGAATCGATTCGGGGATGAATGTAGGCTGCGTCTCTACCATTGGCATCAAGAGCGGGCTAATGCGGGTGTTGGTAAACGCTCTGACTGAATTCATCGTCTCGGACAAAATCTGGCTTCGGTAAGCGATTTCACCTTCTGCTTTTTGTTCAAGCGCATGAGATAAGGCAAATCCACTCAGCGCGATCGCACCCACAAACACCAGTGATAAAAGTAAAGTAAATTTGGTTGCTAACTTGGATTGATTTAACATTGCTGCTCCCGTTTGTATTTACAACATTGCTAGAAACTTTTGAGTGTTGCTCATCATGTTGCACTTAGAGTCTCTGAGCGATTTGCGGTCATGGTCGATCATCTATTGAGAAAAGAGGTTAAATAGCAGATCATTGGTGCTTTCACGTTTAGTGATACTGCAATATGCAGGGGTTTGATCTCCTTGTAGCTAAAAGCATCACGTTTGGTGGAGCAATTTTCGCCTGTCTATGACGAAAGTCTTAGGCGTGATCTGATAGGGTAAAGCCAAAGTTAGAGAGGCTCTATTTACTTCGTTTAGACAAAACCCAAGACGTTTTTCAGATGTGGATGAGGGGATAGAAAACCTATTCTGGTGACATCAAGCAAGGAACGCACTACAAACCGTCTGTTCTGCTTGCAATTCACTTAACTAAACCGGAAGGAAACACCATGTCTACTGAAATCAACTACCACGCTCAAGAACTGTCTGTTCAAGAACTCGATGTTGTAGCTGGCGGTGCTGGAATCGACCAACTACTCGCTAAAGACTTCGATGCGTCCTTTCAGACAGCTTCGATCAAAGATGCTCGCGCTATCAATGTTGGGCCCAATGGCGTTCAAACCGTTGAAGTAACCGAGATTGACCAAACGAAAACAGTTGCTAGTGACGATCTCCTGGCAATTGTCGGCGACTTCTAAGAGTAGCGTTCAACGTCAAGCGAAATTTCAAACACACCAAACATTCAGGAAAACAATCATGTCTAACGAAATCAACCACGCTCAAGAATTGTCCGTTCAAGAACTCGATGTCGTTGCGGGTGGTGCTGGACTCGACCAACTACTCGTCAAAGACTTCGATGCTTCGTTCAACACGGCTTCAGTCAAGGATGTCCGAGCCAATAGTGTCGGTGCAGGTGGTGCTCAGAGTCTTGAAGCAACCGAGATTGACCAAACCCAAACTGTCGCCAGCAATGACCTGATCGCAAAGCTAGGCGGTTTCTAAGCTGTACTCGCAGTTCAATCAAGTCTAAACACACACTAAACAATCAGGAAAACAATCATGTCTAACGAAATGCAGCCCAAATCTCAAGAACTGTCTACCGAAGAACTCGATGTCGTTGCGGGTGGTGCCGGACTCGACCAACTACTCGTTAAGGACTTCGACGCTTCGTTCAACACAGCTTCAGTCAAGGATGTTCGAGCCAATAGTGTCGGTGCGGGTGGCGCTCAGAGTCTTGAAGCAACTGAGATTGACCAAACCCAAACCATCGCCAGCAATGATCTGATCGCGAAGCTAGGCGAGTTCTAAAGACCACTGAACTAGAAGGGACATTCGCTAAGGCAAATCAGTCCGATGGGATACCCCTTCTAGTTGATCTAATCGTAGGAGATTCCATGTCAGATCACGAAATGGCTCCGAATGATGCGCCGTCTCAAGAAATGAGCGAGCTATCAGATGAGGAACTAGATGAGGTGGCGGGTGGTTTGAGCATACGCTTTACACTAGCGCAGTTTCAGCAATCGAAAGTTGCCTTTGCCCAGGAGACACCTCTCGGTGGGTGTGGCCCATCCCGATCAGCCTTTCAATCTGAGAACACGGCATCATCGTTCCTTGAACTCACAATCCTTGATGCAACGACTGAGGATATACAAGCTCTCGGTGGGTTGTTTGGGGGAAATGCCGCGATCGAAGGTTCGGAATAATCCGAGTTTCTATAACAGGTGGGTTAGCAGTTGAGTCCCCTGACTTGGCTGCTTCCGCTGCAATGATCAATAAAAATAACATAGTCAGGAGAAATCATCGAAATGGACAACATGAAGCCAAATAAACCGCTAGAGCTATCGGCTCAAGAGTTGGCGGCAATTGCAGGCGGTAATTCTACATTAAGAGAAGGTGAGAAACCTCCAGGGGGCTTGTATGGCACAGGTGGGATTGAGAAACAGATTAATGACAAGCTGCCTGAGTTGACCCAAAAGATTGATGAATTGCTTGAGCCGAAGTTCTACACCAGTGATGCTCCAGTTGAGTAGCTCGCCAGGTTTGTTGGTCGAGTTGAATCAGGGTCAGTTTGATTGCCTGCTCATGGGACATTCACCGCTCCTAGGCTACAGATGCTCTGTTGAAGGTTGCTTGCATCAAATTCTAGTTGCTTCTACTCTCTTGGGGAGCATCTGTAGTTTTATTTTAAAGATAGGTTTTCCCTACATAAGCTGCATAACTCAGCAAAACGAATCGTGATTGTTATTGGCGCTCTTGTCCTTTCCGATCGATTTCCCCGTTAGCAACATAGAAGGAAGTTAAATTATGACAGAAGTTCTCTTAAAGGAACTAAGTAGTAGCGACATTGACTGGATTTTAGCAACGGGTCGGAGACAAGAAATCGCGGCTGGTATGACATTGATCCGTCAAGGAACACCTGTAGATGCGCTCTATATCCTGCTGGATGGGGCATTGACAGTCACGATCGCGCAGGCGGATGACAACCCGATCGGGCGGGCGTTTGCGGCTCTAGAAGGAGGCGAACTGTCAGGACGAGAAATTGCTAGACTCGCCAATGGTGAAGTTGTGGGCGAGATGCCCTTTTTAGCATCCTACCAATCTTCTACGACGGTCAAGGCACTTAGAAAGTCGTTGGTCTTAATGATTCCACAGCAGCAGCTAGTCGAAAAAATGCAGGGGGACATTACGTTTGCGGCGCATCTTTATCGAGCGATCGCTGTTCTATTAGCGCACCGACTCGAACAGATGGTGAATCAGATTGGTCACAGTACGGTTGTGTTATGTCAGCCGCAGATTCGAGAAATTCTATTTACATTTGCCGAGTTAAACGATAGTGATATTGGCTGGATGATTGCTGCGGGAACTGCTACAAGAATCCCAGCGGGAGCAGTCTTGTTTCATGCGGGAAGACCTGTCGATGCGCTGCATATTCTGCTGGATGGCAAGATGGCAGCCTCGATCGCAGAAGATACTAACAATCCTCTGACTCGCGCTTTTTCCAGCCTAGAACAGACTAATCAGGTTGAGCGTGAGTTTGCCAAATTATCGCGGGGTGACATGGTGGGCGAAACACCGTTTGTTGAAGCAAGTCCGCCAGCGATGACGATTCGGGCGATCGAGGATGCGATCGTGCTGTCGATTCCCCGATGGAAACTGGCTGCGAAATTGCTCAACGATGTAGGATTTGCGGCTCGATTTTACCGGGTGTTGGCGATTTTGTTAGCTGACAAACAGCAGGGCATTATCAATCGGCTAGGCTACGGCAGAATCACCTATAGTTCGGGTCAATCTTTGGATGAAGGCTTAACCTATGAGGATGAGCTAAGTTCTGGATTTTTGGCTCAGGTGACACTAGCAGGAACGCGGTTTGATTGGATGTTAAAACAGATTCGCGGCAATTAAATGAACGCTGCAAATAACACTCAAGCACCGTAAGTTTATAGATTTGTACCAGAGTTTAGAACACTTAATCCTGATGCGATCGATTACCTAATGAAAATTTCAATCATTTGAATGGAGTTAGTATGGTCACGATTCAAAAAAATAATCTGTTTCGCAAAGAAGCGCTTGATCGCTTATCTTCCCCAGAGCGGTTAGACCAACTCATGCAGGTGGTTCAGCCTAAGAAGTGGATTCCATTAGCAGCGATGGGATCTTTGATTGCAGTTGGGTTGACCTGGAGTGTTTTCGGTCGCATTCCAATTACCATTGCAGGGCAGGGCATATTGGTCTTTCCGAGCCAGGTTGCAGCGTTTCAGTCTCCTAGTTCTGGGAAGATTCTTACCTTGAATATTCGTCCCGGCGATCGCGTCAAAAAAGGACAGGTGTTAGCCACGATCGACCAAACTGAACTGCAAGAAAATTTAGATCTGGCACGGGCTAAACTAGCTCAACTTCAAGAGCAAGATCGTACTGCAAATTCACTGCAATTTCAGCGATCGGTGTTAGATAAGGGCGCGATTCAGCAGCAGCGTCAGGCAATTGTACAAAGCTTGGACACTACCCAGTCCGTCACACCCATTTTGCGCGAAAAAGGGCTGAATTCGATTCGTCAAGAACGGCAAAATTTGCAGCAACAGTTGCAGACGACGCAGGATCTCGTGCCCACCTTCCAACAGCGCTTTCAGATTCGCCAACAGTTGCGCCAGGAAGGAGCCGTATCGAGTGATAGTGTTCTGCAAGCACAACAAGAATTTCTCAATAGTAGAACTAAAATCAGTGAAATTGAATCGCAGCTTAAACAGCTTGATGTCAAAGAAGCAGACGCACAGCGACAATTTTTAGGAAACTTGAACGCAGTCAAAGATCTGCAAGCTCAGTTAGCCACACTAGATACCAAACTATCAAGCCAAGCAGAACAAGATTTAGCCATTGCGACGAATCGTAAAAAAGAAATTCAAGATACAGAGCGAACAATCACCCAGCTAGTCTCACAATTAAAAGGTAGTAGTCAAGTAACGAGTAATTTTGATGGACGGGTGTTAGAAGTCGTCGTTGTACCAGGGCAAACACTAGAGGAAGGCGGACGAATTGGTACGATCGAGGCTCAAGACTCTGCTGACAAGTTAGTTGGGGTTGTATTCTTCCCGGTGAGCGAAGGCAAAAAGATTCGCAAGGGCATGGAGTTGCAGGTTACGCCTTCTACGGTCAAACGAGAGCGCTTTGGTGGCATTGTGGCGACAGTGACCAATGTTTCTGCGTTTCCGGTGACTAAGGAGGGCGCGTCGAGTGTAGTAGGGGGTGCTGAAGTCTTGCAGGGGTTGACGGCTCAAGGCCCACAAATTCAAGTGTTTGCCGAGCTTCGCCAAGATCCCTCGACAAAAAGCCGTTTTCAATGGTCATCGTCTAAGGGGCCAGATACCGAAATTACATCAGGAACAACGACTTCAGTGCGCGTCAAAGTAGACGAGCAATCCCCAATTTCCTTTGTGTTTCCAATCCTGCGATCGTGGAGTGGAATGTACTAACTATGCAGCAAGTTCAAGCCTACATTGGACGTGGATTAAGACAAATTCGACGAGTTGTGAGCCGTCCCAATCGTCGCCGTCAAACGCCAACTCTCTTGCAAATGGAAGCAGTGGAGTGTGGAGCAGCAGCACTGGGCATTTTGTTGGGGTACTACGATCGCATTGTTCCCCTTGCCGAATTGCGTCAGGTTTGCGGCGTTTCACGAGATGGCAGTAAAGCCTCCAACATTCTCAACGCGGCTCGAAGCTATGGCTTAAAAACAAAAGGCTTTAAGGTCGATTTGGATGGGTTACGCAAATTAGAATGTCCCTACATTGTCTTCTGGAATTTTAATCACTTTCTAGTCGTTGAGGGCTTTAGTAAAGACAGTGTTTATCTCAATGATCCGGCAACCGGGCCGCGCACTGTTTCACCAGCAGAATTCGATCAATCTTTTACTGGCGTTGTTTTAGTGGGTGAACCGGGGCCAGAGTTTCAGCCTGGAGGACGTAAACCCAGTCTCACTTTGGCATTGTGGGAACGATTACAGAGTTCGATCGGAGCCTTAGTGTATTGTGTCATCGCAGGCTTGCTACTAGTCATTCCTGGACTTGCAATGCCAGCCTTCTCTCAGGCGTTTGTGGACAACGTTTTGATCGAAGGAAGGAATGACTGGCTACAACCCTTAATTTTAGGTATCATCTTCACCGCAGTGTTAAGCGGATTTCTAACATTACTTCAGCTTCAGTTTCTGCGTCGAATGAAAATTAAGCTGGCTGTGGGCATGTCTAGTCGATTTTTGTGGCATATTCTGCGGCTGCCTGTTAGCTTTTATGATCAGCGATTTGCAGGAGAAATTAGTAGTCGGATTCGCCTCAACGATAGTTTGGCAAGTTTACTTTCAGGACGGTTAGCGACAACTGTCATTTCAGCCGTGACCGTGGTTTTCTATGCCGTTGTTATGCTGCAATATGATGTTGTGTTGACGGCGATCGGGATGGCGTTTGTAGTCGTCAATGTCTCTGTTTGGCGATGGGTTTCTCGTCAGCGCGTCGATGGTAACCTGCGGCTAATGCAAGAACAAGGCAAAGTAAACGGGGTTTCCATTTCTGGTCTGCAAAGCATGGAGACGCTGAAGGCATCCGGGCTAGAATCAGAATTCTTTTCGCGTTGGGCAGGCTACTACGCCAAAGCAATCAATGCAAAACAGGAGATGGACAGCACGAACCAAACGCTGGGTGTGTTGCCGTCGTTCTTGACTTCAATTACATCAATGTTGTTGTTAGTCGTCGGTGGATTGCGAGTGATGGATGGCGTTCTCAGTATTGGGATGCTCATTGCCTTTCAATCCTTAATGCAACGGTTTCTAGAGCCTGTGAATAGTCTGGTAGGTTTGGCGGGCGAACTTCAAGAAATGGAAGGGAATCTAGGTCGGCTGGATGATGTGTTGCGGAATGAGATCGACCCCATTGTTCAAAAAGAAATCACTGCGCCGCTTGATGAGCTTTCGGCTGCCAATGTTCGGCTACAAGGCTATATTGAACTTCGCAACCTTACCTTTGGCTACAATCGCTCTGCGCCTCCTTTGATTGAAAATCTAAGTCTTGCGCTCAAGCCAGGTCAACGAGTTGCCTTAGTGGGGGGGAGTGGTTCAGGGAAATCGACGGTTGCCAAATTAGTGTGCGGATTGTATGAGCCGTGGTCAGGAGAAATTTTGTTTGATGGACAATCGAGGGCACAGCTTCCGCGATCGATTATCACTTACTCAATGGCGCTGATCGAGCAAGACATCTCACTGTTTGCAGGCAGTGTCCGAGACAACCTTACACTATGGGATTCGACTGTTCCGTTTAGCAATCTAGTTCGCGCTTGCAAAGATGCGGCGATTCAGGAGGTTGTGCTATCTATGCCGGGAGGCTACAATGCTGATCTGGCAGAAGGGGCAACTAACTTAAGCGGTGGTCAGCGACAGCGATTAGAGATTGCTCGTGCTTTGGTCAACAATCCTGCAATTTTAGTCATGGATGAAGCCACCAGCGCGCTCGATTCTGAAGCTGAGAGAGTGATTGATCAAAAACTTCGGGAACGCGGCTGTACTTGTGTGATCGTGGCGCATCGACTGAGTACGATTCGAGATTGTGACGAGATTATTGTCTTCGATCGCGGCAAAGTCGTGCAACGAGGCACGCATGAAACCTTACAGCAGGTCGAAGGAAAATACTTGCAACTGATTCGCAGCGAAGGGGAAGGAGTTCAGGAGGAATCGTCATGTTAGATCAAGTTCGGACGGTTGGTTTGCCCGGAGAGTACCATTCGCTAAAAGGCAATGAGCCGCTAGTTTTAGATGATCCACAAACAATGTGGGTGGTGAAATCGGGGTCATTGGCACTGTTCGCGATTCCTCTCAGAGAAGGCATTGCAGAAGGAACTCGCCGCTACTTGTTTACCACCCGATCGCGACAAGCCATGTTTGGTATTTCAGGTGATTCTGAAGCATTGCCCTACCAACTACTTGCCGTCTCGATCGAGGAAACTGAGCTACTAAAAGTCTCGATCGCTGATTTTCGAGAATTCCTTGCAGACGGGCATGGGGAAGCACTCACTTTAGCAGAGAGTTGGATTGAGCAACTAGGATTAACACTGTCTGCGGTTGTTCCTCCTACTCTAGTATTTCAAGAGGAAGGGGTGCGCTACTTCTCGCTCACAGAGGGGCAGATCTTTCAACCCCAGCGAGAGCTTGTTTCCTGGGTGCAGCTTCAAAGCGGATATGCAGTTTGGATGGGATTTGAGGAACTACTACTCACACCCCAATCAGGACTGTTGCCAGTGAGTGCCGATATGTGGTTTCAAGCCGGAGATACGATCGAGCTTTCTTGTCAAAAAACGTCTGAAATTGACGATCCCAACACCGTGGTGATGGGAATTTTTCAGCTTCAAATCTATGTGCTTCAAAGTATTTACTTACTAGAGCAACAAGAAACCCATACAGAGCTAAAGCGATTTCAAGAACGGCAACACCTCAATCGTCAAGTCATGGAGGAAACGCTAGGCGAACTTGCTTCATTGCTACAATCACCAAAGTTCACGACTGCTGAAACGGGTGCCAGCGACCCAGATCAAGCGTTACTGATTGCGGCGGGTGCAGTTGGCAAAGTGTTAGGTGTGACGATTCGGCCGCCTGCAAAATCTGAAGATCTGAAGCGAGTTCAAGATCCGCTGCAAGCGATCGCTCGTGCCTCTCGGTTAAGAATGCGATCAATTTCCCTACAGGGTCAGTGGTGGAAAAAAGATTGTGGTGCCATGCTTGCTTACACATCAGAGGATAACCATCCTGTTGCAGTGTTGCCCATCTCAGACACCCACTACGAGATTTTTGACCCCGTTGAGAGAACGCGCACACCGATCACAGCTAAAAGTGCTGCCAAGCTAACCTCGACTGGATATACGTTTTACCGTCCGTTACCGGACAAAGTGCTGACGACGATCGACCTGGTAAAGTTCGCGCTACAGGGACACTATAAGGAATTGCTAGTTGTTCTGACGGCGGGTATAGCAACAACCCTGCTAGGAATGATCACGCCGCAAGCTACTGCTATTCTAATCGACAGTGCCATCCCCGATGCAAATCGCAGTCTGCTGATGCAAATTGCTTTAGCACTAGTAGCAACCGCTTTTGGGAGTACCCTATTTCAACTTGCCCAAGGGGTTGCTATTATGAGAGTTGAAACCTTTGCCGATGCTTCCACTCAGTCTGCTGTTTGGGATCGACTGCTAAATCTCAAAGCCTCCTTCTTTCGGCAGTACTCGATCGGTGACCTCAATTCCAGGGTGAGCGCTGTTAGTCAAATTCGTCAAAAGCTAAGTAGCACAGTTCTGAGAAGTATTTTCACTAGCTTGTTTGCCTTGCTTAATCTCGGTCTACTGTTTTACTACAACCCCGCATTGGCTCTGATTGCGACTGTTGTTGCACTGATTAACATTACCGTAACGCTGGTTTCTGGCATTTCGACGCTCCGCAAGATTCGCCCGCTCATGGAGCTACAGGGACAGCTTTTTGGAGTGATGATCCAATTGATTAACGGTGTGCCCAAACTTCGAGTCGCTGGGGCTGAAGCTCGTGCTTTTGCGTTTTGGGGCAAACAGTACAGTCAACAGATCAAGTGGATGCTGAGTACGCAGGGCATCGAAGATTATCTAGCAGTGATCAATAAAATTCTGCCTGCATTAACCACAGCAACACTCTTTTGGTTTGCGGCGAGCTTTCTTCAGCAATCACAGTCTCAAGAGGGCGGGTTGTCTACAGGTGTGTTTTTAGCATTCAATGCAGCATTTGGGACTTTTATCAGTGGTGCAACAAGTTTGAGTAGTACGGTGGTGGATGTCCTCAAAATTGTCCCTTTGTGGGAGCGGGCGCAACCCATTCTAGAAGCCAAACCTGAAGTTGATTCTGAGAAGGCTGATCCGGGTCGTTTGTCAGGTCGAGTTGTCGTCGATCATGTGATCTTTCGCTACCGAGATGATGGCCCTTTGACGTTGGATGATGTGAGCGTTCGGGCTGAACCGGGTGAATTTATTGCCTTTGTGGGTGCGTCCGGTAGTGGAAAGTCAACGCTATTTCGATTGCTCCTGGGGTTTGATGTTCCTGAATCGGGCACGATCTACTACGATGGACAGGATTTATCAGGGTTGGATGTTCACGCAGTCCGGCGGCAACTAGGCGTGGTAATGCAAAATAGCCGCTTAACCTCCGCTTCTATATTTGAAAACATTGCTAGTGGTGCCATGATCACAATGGAAGAAGCCTGGGAAGCGGCTCGAATGGCTGGCTTTGCTGAAGACATCGAATCTATGCCAATGGGAATGCATACGGTGATCAGCGAAGGAGGAACCAATGTTTCGGGAGGGCAACGACAACGATTGTTAATTGCCCGATCGCTGGCCCTAAAACCCAAAATCCTCTTATTCGACGAAGCCACCAGTGCTTTAGACAATCGGACTCAGGCGATCGTCAGCCAAAGTTTAGAACGTCTCAAAGTTACTCGTATTGCGATCGCTCACCGCTTGAGTACCATTCGCAACGCCGATCGCATCTATGTTTTCCAAAGTGGTCGCGTCGTTCAACAAGGCACCTTCGATCAACTCGCTAACCAAGCAGGATTGTTTGCTGAACTCATGGAACGCCAAAAGCTCTGAGCAGCCTCTAGCAATCGACTAAGTAACGGATGCGCGATCGGTCAACATACTGATTACGCATCTGTTTTTTGAGTAGACTTCCTGCACGAATCATAGATGCCCTCCGATTAAAGTCGGGGCTACAAGAGCAAAGTGTGCCTTCGCACACTAAAGAGGCGATTTTAACCGTTAGTCCACGGAGGTGGACTTTGTTCTGATAGCAGCGATTTCAATCGCCAGGTATTCATGCAGGAAGTCTAGTGTCAACTTTTCTAGAATCGCATGACAAAAGTCATAGAAAATGGTCTGTCTAAAATCACAAATGTCATAGAGAAAGTCACTCATTCGTTGAGGTCAATCCATGACGTTCTTCAGACGTTTATCCTCACTGAAATTTCTAAGATAAAGCTAATTTGAATCGAGAATAAACCAATGAAACGCCTCATCTCAGCTTACACAATTAATCTACTTTCTTTTGCTCAACAATGGCTTGGATCAATCGAAATCTGTCATCCAACTGTGGCTCGATCGCTCTGCAAGCTTATTCCGGGTCGGTGTCCATTTGAGCGAGAGATCGAACTTTTTGGCTACCGAATCCTCTCTATTCCACCGCTTTGCAAATTGAATCCTTTTTATGATCAATTCGTTGAGATCCGGTTCAAATCGCTGTCTTACTTAGCTGACCATTGTGGTGAAGATGTCACTCTCTATTGTTGAAGGTTCTATTGTTAAAGGTTCTATTGTTAAAGGGAAAATCATGACGACTCTCTCTGAAGTTTTCACACTCAATATCAGCTTTGTACTGACCTTACTCCAGTTTAATCCCTCTCTGATTGCAGAGGCGCTGCCCTGCACTAGAGACCACACAAATTTAGCTTCTCTCTCGAATGCTTCCAACACTCCAAGTAGTATCAAAGTCCCCCTAAACCTGCTCCTGTTTCACCTTACCAAATCTAATGAGCCAGCATTCCTTAAATGATTGTCCTCCCGCTTCATTCATGACCGTAGAAGAAGCCTTAGTTCTGCTTGACACGGTACTAGAAGGACAAAACCTGAAGGACATTCAGGAGAAAGTTTTCCGCTATTCTTGGCACGGCTGGACGTATGAGGCGATCGCTCACCAGCTTGGCTACGACACAGGTCATATTCGAGATGTCGGATCTCAACTATGGCAACAACTTAGTCAACTTTTTGGAGAGTTAGTCACAAAAAAAAACCTACAAACTGTTTTGCGACGACAACATCAAAGAAAACAAAAAAGTATCGCTCCTATATATAGTTTTGATAATAGACTAATGATTGCGAGTGATAGTGCGAATACCAACAACTTTACTAGCTCGCTAACCACAAAATCTGATCACAGTGGAGAAGTCTCTCTGGAGGTTGCGGTGTTCTACGGTCGTCGTCAAGAGATCACTCAACTACAACACTGGATAGTTCAAGATCAGTGTCGGCTTATCGCCATTGTTGGAATGGGAGAAATGGAAAGAGACTCTCTGACTACAAAGCTTTCAGAACATTTTCCGCAAAAAGTTAATAGTTTAATTTGGCAGTCTTTAGATCACGCACTATTGCTCGAAGATACATTGCCAATCTTGCTTCAATACTCAGATCAAATTTCGTCACAGCCGATGTCGATCGCAGCCCAGGTTTTCCAACTCATCGAGTATTTACGAACTTCACAATATTTGTTGATCCTAGCGAGAAAAACAACCTATTGAGTACGATCGCAAATCCGACATTTTCCGACTGCCAAACCCCGCTCTAGTTTTTATGGTTAAAGAATCAAACCACAGCTTGGAGACTATTGTGACTCAATCAGAACGCCCAAAAACTCAACCCGAAGCCAGTCTATTTAAGTTTAGCGATCGAGAGGGAGCTACTAACATTGCCTTCTATCCTCAAGCCCCCAAAGCGCAGAGCGGGCGAGAATCTCAGCTTGACTATCGAGGTGTCGAAGGTAGCTTTACGTTTCGAGGGGAGCAAATCACCCAACAACAAAGTAAGCTCGGTTTGCTGATTAGCGTCACCCTCCAGCCTGATGTAGACGCAGGAGAATTGTCACTCACCCTGATACTTCCTCCTGTTAACTTAGCAGGTGAAAAGCAGCAAGACTTTACAACCCTGGCGGTTAAAGCTCGAAGCTTGGGGTTTGTGGTGGATCGATCCGGCGCACAACTCAAGTACGAAGTGCTACCGCTCAAAGGGATTGCTGAGGGTGCTGTGCTGACTGAGCCTGATTCTACTCATACAGACGTTACGGTGACTGATGTCAGCCTAGTTTTGTTAGAGAGTAATCCGCCCCAAGTGCAGATTATTGCTCGCGGTACAGTGCCTTCGACGGGTTGGACAAATCCCCAGTTGGTGCCCGTTGTTTATATCCAAGCGCCTCCCGACTGCATCTATGAGTTTGACTTTGTTGCGACTCCTCCCAAAGAGCCTGCCGCGCAGGTGATTACCGCGATCGTTGCCAGGGGTGTATTTCCGGCTCAAGGACTGCGAGGAGTGCGGGTCAAGGGAGTATTAGCCCTGCTGCAAGGAGACTTTCCAGATTGTAGAGGGGCTGAGAAATAAATTCCCGGACTTTGTTCTGATAGCAGCAGTCGTATAGAAAGTCTAATCAACGATCGCTCAGGATTACGTTTTGATAAATTGCTCTACCACTCAAGTTTTGTGCTGTCAGACATCAGAACTTGATGCCCAAAATAATCAATTAAACCATTACCAGGAGTCAATCATGGACAAGTTACGGTTACGAGGTTTCATGAGTGTAATCATGAGTTTAGTGCTAGTCACAGTAATCGGAATTTACACACCAGCCTATGCTGTGATCGATTGTGATGCAAATCCAACTGCACCCAAGTGTTCGGGAGAACCGATTCCCAAACCCAAGCCCAAACCCATTCCTAAGCCTGCTCCGGCTCCCGCCCCCATTACCAATTATCCAGCCGCGATCGCGTTTATTCTACAACGCTCAGACCTAATCGAACAAACGATCGATACCGTCTGGAGAGACTTTGGCAAAGGAGTTGCTGCACAGCAGATCAAAGACCAACTCAATGGCAAGCGAGTCGGTAAAGGCATGAGAATCAAAGACGTGAATGTCAACCTCAGAGATGTTGGCGTTAAAGAAGTTACGGCCGGCCCTGGTGCCAATCAAGTAAGCGTCAGGGTGGTTGTTCCTCAAAATAACGAGAACTTCCATGTTTCTGTTCCTGTTGTCCCAGATCCCTCCTTCAGAGTGTTTCATACATTGAATATGAATCTGATCTTTTCGGTAGACACCTCCAGCGATCCTATCAAGGTTAATCAACTCTCTGTGCAGGTTGCTGATGCCGACATTCGCGGGTCTAACCTAGTTGGGACAGTTGTTAAATCAGTGGGTGATTTCTTCACAGGAGGCAGCTTTAGTAGTGGTCTAGAGTCTCGCATCAATCAGAATCGTGATCTGACAAATCAACTAGCGGGAACCATCAAGTCTGCTATCGATCGCTTACCCATTCCTCGTTAACCAGACCCAAATTCACCAAACCTCTCGATTACAAATCTAGGAACACCCCCAAATCCCCCACTCAAGGACTTTGAACCAAAACGCTTGCTTTAAAGTCCCCTAGAATTGGGGGTTGGGGGGCAGAAGACCAGGGAGCATCCCAATTGTGTAACATAGTCTTTCTGCCCTCACACTCTCCCCAAGGCTACCGTGTATACATAAGTCGATTGATCTGTACTTGCCGTAATCCTTCGCCCCCTAAATCCCCCAAATTTGGGGGACTTTGAACGCTGATCAGGGTTCTAAATTCTGGAAGTCTTTTTTGCTTAAAGTCCCCCAGAATGGGGGATTTAGGGGGCTGAAGCCGACTAGAACGAAGTGAGTATAGACTTGTGTATACACCGTAGCTCCCCCAAGAGAGGGAACAAGAGATCTGACTCCCTTCTCACTGGGGAGAAAGGCTGGCAAAGCTCTCGCCCCACTTCGTGAGGAGAGCAATCCGAGATCTTGCACAATTGGGATGCTCCCGAAGACCAGAACATCGCAGCGAAAAACCTGCATCGAACTAATGTTTAACTAGAACGATCGCTCCCCTTCTGATTGGCTTCCTAGTCTGGCAGTTAGTGTGTTCCTTTCAGTTGAAATAGAATTTGCGTATATTGCAAGCTGCGATCGATTCTTGAAATTGAGGCGGCTCAGAATACTCGTCACATGCGTTTTCACAGTTCCTTCTGTAATGTAAAGCTGTTGAGCAATTTCACGATTAGTTGCTCCGACAGCCAGCAGCCGTAACACTTCTTGTTCTCGTGCGGTGAGTTCTGATGGCTTGGGTGGAGGCGATCCTGTCGTTTGATCGGGAGCCGATTCCATTGACAACAGTTTGTCAAACAACCCTGGCCCAAATTGAGTGTAGCCATAGTACCCAAAGCGAATCGCATCGGCTAACTCTTTAGAAGGCATATCTTTAAGCAAATATCCTTTTGCCCCGGCTCGAATTGCGCCTGCTAGATACGCATCATCATCAAACGTACTTAAGACCAGAACTTTGACATTCGGGAAATTTTGAGTAATGAGTTTAGTCGCGGTTCGGCCATCCATTTCGGGCATCCGAATATCCATTAGCACCACATCAGGTTGCAGAGCCTCTACCTGCTCTAGAGCAACTTTGCCATTTTCAGCATCGCCCACCACCTGCAAATCAGGCTCCTGTTCTAACATGGCTTTGAGTCCCTGACGAATCAGACTCTGGTCATCAACAATTAACAGGCGAATGGGAGAGGATTCATCACGCTTCATCGGGGCACCTCTGTATGAGTTAGATGGGCGATCGCAGCAGGGTTCAATTAGCACTCGACGAGTCGAGCAATTCCCTGGCACGATCGCGCTTGATGGGTCTCGACTTGTCCTTCAACTCGCCGCCAACTTTTGGGTTGTGGAAGTCGTCGAGTCGTAGTAATAACTTCAACTTGGATTAACTGCTCCATTACATTCACAGGTAGGTACACTGTGGGCAACAGCAGCGTTAGTAACGTTTCGCTTCTTTGATCAAAGTCAGATGTTAAAGTGACGGTGATTAGTCTCCCGATCGTGGTTGCAACCAGGCTAATTTCGTCACCGCTAAAATGGCAGATGCGATCAACATGCAAGGTTTGATAATCAAGTTTTGGAATACCTGTTTGATACTCGATCGAATACAGAATTTCAGTGTCGCGATCGTGAAGAATAAACTGATTGGGTTCAAACACCTGATTGCTCATGATGAGTTCATGGGGAGACGTGCTTGGGGGTCTTCCGCAGATCAGCTTGAATTTCACTTCGACAACAAACTCAACGGTGGGAATGCAGCCCCCAATTTGACAGCCTTACTTTACCAAAGCTGAGAGGCGGCTCACATCACATAAATGTCACGACTTGAGAATGACATCTGTCATGCTGTTTGAGGCAATCGGTCATGTTAAATCCTGTGATGACGACTTTTCTTTACACGGGTGATGTAATACGCTTATGCAGGTGCCTGTTTATCAGTCAGCATTTCCTAACAGATAGGCGTTGGAAAGGTTCTCTCGGATAAGACTTCTAGTTCAAAATCTCTTACGAGTAGGGATTTAGCGGACTGCCCGAATCTTGTACCAAATCAACCAGCAAATGATACTCATAAAAAATCAGTTAATTAACCGATTTCTATCTCTCAGATTTG
>NZ_JBJPHU010000050.1:0-45060 GCF_052939515.1 Phormidesmis sp. 146-33 | reverse complement strand
GAAACCCTGCTCAATTGAACTCGCTCTCGCAACCCCAAAAATATGCTCATCCCCTCCACAAAATCACCGAACCGACAGATTTCTGGCTTGACCCAACGAGAATCTCACCCCTCTCGCAAAGCGTGTCGAAGACAACCCCTCACCCGATCGCTCCTCTCACCAAAATCACCGTACAGTCACAGCGTCGAGCAATCTCTTCGGGAATGTTGCCGTTAATCGCTTGTTGCAGCAGTCCTTCGCGAGTGGCACCCAAAACGATCACATCGCACTGATCTTTTTGGGCCAGGTCGATCACCGCTTCAGACACCGAATTGGCACAAACCGCAGTCAGCGCAACCGGACAATTTAAGCGAGTGCCTAAGTAAGTCATCGCATCATCGAGCGCCGCCGCATCGGGCAGATTGCGATCGGGGTAATGCACCTGACACAGACAAATTTCGGGACGGTGAGCTAACTGAGTCAACGCAGGCAACAGACGAATCGCTTGACGAGAATTGGGGCCGCCCGCTGTGGGAACAAGCCAGCGATCGCAGGGGAAGTTCTTCAGTTTTTGATGACTCCCTCTGTATTCTCCACTGCCAAATTTGATCAAGATGACATCACAACTAGCTTGCCGAATCATCGTATCGACGACGTTACCAAAGACACGACCGGGAGTTGTCGTAAGCCCTTTCCAGCCCATGATGATCAGATCAATATGGCGCTCTTTGATCACTTCTAAAATCGTGTGGGCAATGTCATGTGTCACCCGAACCTGAGTGTGAACGGGAATTTGCCACTTTTCGCCCAGCCGAGAAGCGTGTTTGAGCAAGCGACGACTGATGGTTGTAGAAACAGAAGTTTCCGCAGGGGCTTGATAGCGGGGCACGAGAATTACTTGCAGACATTCCAACTCGTAGTGACGATCGTGAGCAATCGCCGCCGCCATTTGTAATAAAGATTCTGCGGTCTGAGGATTGGCGATCGGCACCAACAATCGACCCCGACCGATCGCCGGAGAACGGGTTTGATACACCACGTAGGAGGGTTCTGGTTGTGGGCCAGTCTGTTGGGTCGTGCCGCTGAGTTTGTCGGATTCGGCTCGAATGATGTCGGCGCGGGTGATGATCCCGATTAGTTTGCGGCGATCGACGACGGGCAAGCGGCTAATTTTATAGCGATTCAGCAGATAGAGAACCTGCGTCAACGGGTCAATTGGAGTCACCGTTACAGGCTGCGGAGTCATCACCGTTTCGAGAAGCTGATCGCCGACTTGCCGTTCGTGAATGTTGGCGAGATCGGTTTGGGTGACAATCCCGACGAGTTTGCCGTCATCCACAACCGGAAAGCCTCGATGGTGCGATCGTGAGAATGCCTGAATCGCTTCGTCTAAACTGATTTGACTGGATAACGTCTCAACCCGACGCTGCATAATGTCGGCTGCTGTCAGACCGGATAATCGATGGTCGATCGCTTCACTTTTTTGCAAGCTGATCCCATTCCAATCGAGCAGATGTTTGTAGATCGAGCCGCCATAAATGCTTTCGGCCACCAGATAAGCAGTGACAGACCCGATCATCAGAGGCAAAACGAGATTGAAATCGGTGGTCATCTCAAAGACGATCACGATCGCCGTAATGGGCCCTCTCGTCACCGCACTAAAAAAGGCTCCCATGCCCGCCAGCGCACAGGTTGTCACCAATCCATCTCCCACCCCCAGTCCCAGAGGAAGTCCTGACACCGCTTGCAAAGTTTGAGCCGCCGTACTGACTAGATAGCCGAGCGCCGATCCGAGAATCAGCGATGGAGCAAACAGTCCCCCTGGCGCACCCGACCCAAACGCCACCAGCGTCAGAATAAACTTCATCACAAAAATCACGGCGGTCATCTTCCAGCCCAGTTCGCTGGTCAGCCACACTTCTTGCAGACTGGCGTTGTCTCGCATCGCAGCAGGCAACAAAGCCACAACTGTCCCAGAAATTAACCCCGCACAGGCGACTCTCAAAGGCAGTCCGACGGGCATCAGTTGCCGATTGAGCGCCAAACTCAACAAAATTCCTCGACTAAACAGCGCCCCCAACAGCCCCGCCAAAACGCCCAACACCATGAAAATGGGAATTTCTGCTACCGCAAAATTGGTGTACTCAATCAGCCCACTTGCATTGACATTCAGCCCTTGTCCGCCGAGCAATCGAGACACCACAGCCCCGATAAATGAGGCTAAGATTGCCGTCCCCAAAGTCAGCCCAGATACATCTTGCAGCAGTTCTTCGACCACAAAGAGAACGCCTGCGATCGGTGCATTAAATCCGGCGGCTAATCCGGCGGCTGCGCCTGCGGCCATGAGTTGTCGTCGATGGTCGGGAGACGTGGGCACCCAAATGCTGAGTTGGGCTGCGATCGCCGCTCCGATTTGCACTGTGGGCCCTTGTCGTCCCAGCGTGAGTCCTGATCCTAGTGACAAAAGCGTGCTGAGAAGTTTGACCAGCGCCACCCGTGCATTGAGCGCAACCGGAGCGTAACCCAGGGCCGCTTTGACTTGAGGAATGCCACTTCCTGACGCTTCGGGGGCTGCCCGTTCGATCAGCAAGCCTGCGAACAAACTGCCCAAAAGCCCGATCGCAGGCAGCACCACCCAGACCGGATACTCATGGGCAATTTGTAACCGCCAGCCGCTAATCCAGGCGACTCCTTGTTTGAGCGAAACTGCCGCCAGACCCGAAATCAATCCAATCAGACAGGCCTCAAAGATCGCAAGCTGCTTGGGCTGAAGAAGCCGCACGAACGAGGAAGAGAGAAGAGGCCGCATAGCGCAAAGAGAAAGAGGGACGATGGGAAAATGAAGCGTTCCGTCAGTCTGTTGCTATTACGATAGTTGGTTTTTGCGGCGCGCTAAACAGTGAACTCGGCAAATTCTCCTTGGGGGTCGGCTTGGGGCAGTTTGGGCTTGACCGATTGAAACTGGGTGCTTTGGAGGAGTTGAGCGATCGACAGGTGAGGATTTTGATACAGCAGATTCAAGACGGTCATAAAGTCGCGGACAATCTCGCCGGGTGTGATCAGTTTATCGGCTCCGATGCGATCGCCCATCACTTTTAAGAATTCCTGTAAATCCTGGGTGGACATTCCTTTAGCGTAGTTGTAGTGAGTTTTATGAAGCTCGGTGAGTCGCTGGAGCAGTTGTAATATTTGCGATCGTGTCAGCGGTTCTAGACGAATTACGGGAGCGATCGTATCGACCAGACCAGATTGGTGAGTTAGCCGACTTTCTGCGGTGCGTCGTTGCCAAGCCGGGTCGCTATATAGTCCTCGTCGCGGGTCTTCTAGAAACTGAGGAGTGCCGCCGATCAAGATTCCCAGATGTCCGACGCGCCCCTGCATGGTGTCGTTAAACATCGCCAACAGCTTGTCATAGTTATTTTGCCGCGAAACCGTCGTCGTAATCTTAAATAAGTGAATCACCTCATCTAAAACGATGATCAATCCCTTGTAGCCAATGTCCGCTACAAATCGCGCCAGCAGCTTGATGTAGTCGTACCAGGTTTCATCATCAATGATCACCCGCACCCCCAGCGCCGCCTTAGATTCTGTTTTGGTTGAAAATTCTCCTCGAAGCCAGCGTAGGGCCGATTCCTTTCGGGTGTCGTCATCGTTGCGATAGCCTGACCAGTAAGCGATGATCACGTTGGCAAATTCAAATCCATTTACCAGGTCGGCGACATCCTGCGTCACTTCTCGAATTTTGGCTTCTACGTGAGCATCAAAGCCCTGGTCGTTTGGCTTCAACCCTGTCTTCTGAGCCACCTGAGTTTGAATGGCGGCAATCCAGCGTTCTAAAATTGTGGACAGCGCCCCACCATCCGGACGGCTCTTGGTTGCTAAATTGTGCATCAACTCTCGATAGGTGGCGATGCTGGCTCCATTTCCTCCAGAGAGGCGACGATCGGGCGTAATATCTGCGTCTGCTACGACAAACCCCTGCTCGATGGCACTACTTCTCAACAATTGCAGCGTAAAGCTTTTTCCTGCCCCATAGCGACCGATCACAAACCGAAAGGCGGCTCCTCCAGCGGCAATGTTGTCTAGATCCTGCTGAAGGGTTGCCAGTTCTTTTTCTCGCCCTACGGCGATTTGGTCGAGTCCCAATCGTGGCACAACGCCTGCGCCCAATGCATTCATTAGAGCAGTCGAGACTCGTTTTGATTTGAGCGGTGCCATAGGATGTTTAGAAAAAGATCAGAACGTGAAGCTGAGTCGCCACTAGCGTATCACTCGCCTGTTATTTTAATCGCGATCGTCCGTTGCAACAGACTAACCAGATCGCAAAGTGACGCTATTTAAGGGATCGTCGCATCTTGATCGTTTGAAGTGTCCTCGATCGCACCCTGAGAAATTTGGAGATCCTTGTTTAACCTCTCTTAAAAAGAGAGAAAAGTCAGTAAATTGCTAAGTGGCTTTATGTTCTGGAAACGCCGCATCTTAGTGTCTCTCAATCTCCAAGATTAGCTTTGAATTCGGGTTTCGCCCTTTTTAAGAGAAGCTAGGGGGAGCCGACAGCCAGTAACTCACCAAAAATATTGACTTGCGATCGACGGAGACTGATCAATGCGGAAAAGCGGAGCGATCGCGTTAGGTGATTAAGCGTTAAATAGATAAAAAAGCAATCAATGAAAGGCGGAAAAAACTAAATGAATTGTCTGTCTATGCTGCTAATTTTTGCTACAGCATTATTCCAAAAAACTAACAATAGCGGCATTACTGACTTATCAGGAGTTTCACAAAAACTTTAGAGAAATTCATTAAAAATCCATAGATTTACGATTTCCTCATAAACTTTTCCGGGTACCACTTACACTTTCAATAAATTAAAACTATCTTGTAGCAGACAGAAGAAGCAATCTTGTGCGCCAACACTTCAGGGTGTTTGGAATCAACTCAGGGGATTGGAGACTCGATCATTCAATCATCTTTACTTTTTCAACTCGCTGGGTAAAACATCTCAGTTAAAACCCGCAAACAGGGAGCATTTTATCCGGGGATGTCGTCAAAGTTTGAGTAGTAATGACTAAGTAATACGGGTGAAAGTTTTATAAAGCTTCTCCAGACCGTTTGACTTCACCGTCGGAGTCTTTTTCCATACCGATTAGTTCCTGAATTTATATCGCACTTTCGCCGAGGGAAGCCTCATGCTCAAGCAATTTAAACCTGCGCTGGCAACCATTGGGGCTGCTGTCATTACGATCGTTACGACTGCCACTGCCAACGCAGTCATTGTGAATCCTGTTTATCAAGTCGATGACGGCACCACTGATGGCACCATTGGGTTAAACGATTGTGCCTCAGTAACGTCGGGCCAAGTGTTAGGCGACCTAACGTGGCTCAATGAGTTTAATACTGAGCCAAACGGAGATTGGATTAAATCAGTCTCGATCTCTTGGGGGATGCCCGCTGTAAATCCTTGTCTCGGTCAGCCACTAGTCAGCATTGATGCTCAACCCGCCAAACTGTCTCTATATCAATTTGACGAGGCGACAGAAACGCTGAATCTGCTGACTCAAGTCGAGACAACCGCGAAGGCATTGGGGACAGATGTCTTTGACACGATCGACTTTGACCGACCCACGCAGGTGAAAGGGCGTTTCTTTATTGGCGCACTGCTTCCCAATCAGGTTGCGGGGCAGTTTCCAGCAGCGTTTGATACAACTGTTCTAAAGGGTCAATCGTGGCTTGGCTTTAATAGCCGTTTTCCTCTTCCGGGTACTCCTCCTCAACCCAACTTTGACGGTTCGTTTCCCCTAAACACGATTAGTAAATTTGAGGGAAACTGGCTGCTGCGGGCCAACAGCACTAAAAATCCAAATCCTCCCGTTCAATCAGTCCCGGAGTCGAATCCGGCGATCGGTCTGTTGGCGATCGGTGCATTAGGAACGGGAGCCGTACTCAAGCGCAAATTGCGAAAGAATAACTAAAGTTTCTATCGCTTGGCGATGCGGGCGATGATGAGCGTCTGAACAGTTTTGAGATATTCCTGGGCGATCGTCGGCAGGGTTGAGCCTGATCCAGGTTCGAGAATCATGTCGCCGATCGTATCCAAAGCCCGTTCGTTAATCGAGTCGATCAGCAGTTCGGGCATGGTCAGATTGGCTTCGGCAATTTTCTTTAAAGCAGGATTGGGATTGGTTTGCTCGGCGATCGCTCTCAATGCTTGAAACTCAAACTCTGGAAGCCCGGTAATCATCTGTGTCCATTCGTCAGGCGGTGCAGCAGACCGCAGGCGAGAAGAGGATGGCTTGAGCGGCGAGGATTTTGCGTTGAGTTCGTTTTGCAGAAGGGCGATCGCCTGGTCAAGCGAGTCTTTTTCGCTGCGGCGATCGAGAATTTGGGTTTCTAGCTGGCTTAACTCAACGTGGAGCGAAGAAATTTGTAGCTGTAGCTGCTCGATCGCCGTCTGCAACGATTTTGATCCGGTTTCGACCTGTTGACGTTTGGGTTCGGCGGCGCTGAGAAATTGGTTAAGCTCCGATCGATAGCGCTCTAGTTCTTGTAGTTGGGGGCGGAGTTTTGATAAATCTGCTTCAAACTGTTGTTTTTGGGTCGTTAAGTGGTGGATGTCTTGCAGAATCTGTTCTTTGAGATTTCTTTGCTCTAGAATTTGTGCCTGGGTCTGGTTGAGTTCTGCTTGAGTGGTGGTGAGGCTGAGTTCGGCGCGCTGTTTGGCGGTTAGCGTGGCCGCGAGAGAACGATTTAACGCTGCCTCCTGAGTTTCAAGCTGCTGAATTTTGGTTTGCAGGCCAAAAGCTGGATTTTGCGGCGATTTTGTCTGAGTTTGAGGGGCGGCAAGATTCCAACTGACGCGCGGAGGCTGCCAGGATGGTAACGCTGAATTTGCCGCTTGGGGAGGAGGAAGGGTGGCAAGACGATCGCGTTCCTCCATCAAAACCGTCAGTTCGTCATAAGTCTCTGCTCGTCGCCGCTGCAAACTGCGGATGTGCATCATCAATTCCTCGGCCCGCTGCTGAAAGAGACGCTGGTAACGACGTTCTGACACCGCCGCCCCAACCAGACTGGCAACCAGGGTAATCAGTCCCGTGGAAACGGCTCGACCAAAGTCCCTCCCGGTCAGCAAACTGAGACAAAAGCTGACCACCAGGGCGATGAAACTGAGGAGAAGGCGGCTTTTGAACATGGCGATCGGCTTCGGAGGGAGGAGGGAAGGGGGAGGAGGGAGGAGGGAGGAGGGAGGAAAGAATTGCTTGATGGGTGGGTGAGGGGCGATCGTTCTGATTTTTTGGGTGGAAGTTGGCTGCTGAAATTAGCCGGGTTGATTTGCCTTTTTGAGTAAGCGATCGAAGACCTGCAAGATCCAGATAGCGAGGATAACACTTAGGGACAGGAACAGCCAAAAATGATTGGCCACGGTAGGAGACTGATCCAATGCCCAACCCCCTAGAGGCGGCCCGATAAAGTAGCCGATCGCCCAACATTGAGAATTGACACCTAGATAAACGCCGCGCAGCGATTCGGGAGCGAGTTCGACGACGAGGGCAGACGCGACCGGGGTGTACGTAACAGTTGCGATCGCCAACACGCTCAACGCTAAGACCGCCCAAATGAGGTGAAAGCTAGAAGCGCTGCCTGTAATGCTAATAAGAAAAAATCCTAACCCCCAGATCAAGGCAGACAGCATCAACACTTGGGGACGACGCAACCGATTAAGAAAGCGGGCGATCGGAAGTTGGCACACCACAGAAAAGACTAGATACCAGGCAAACAACGCGCTGATGGTGGCGGGGGCAAATCCTTTTTGAGCATCACCCATCCGCAAAAAATTGGTGAAGTAAAGTGGAGCCGTGCTGTCAACTTGCACAATATAGCTGGTAAACATGATGTTGACGATCGCGTAGATCAGCAGGCGACGATCGCTTAGAGCCGTTTTCCAACCCGATTGAGTAGATTGTTTTTCGTGAGACGGATTGGTTTCGGCAATTGAGCGATAGATGACAGCAAAGAAGACTAAAAATGAAATGCCATCCACGATAAAGAGCGATCGATAGACTCCGGTTGTACTGATTACCAGACCGCCAAAAACCACGCCCAGTCCTAAGCCCAGCGCATCTGATAAGCGCGTAATCGAGTAGGCTTCGTTGCGTTGATCCGGCGTGGTCAAGTCAGCAACAACGGCTTCGGTGGCGGGCCAATATAGTCCCATGCCCATCCCCATGAGCAGATTGCCGATCACGAAAGCGGGGAAACTGTTGGCAAACGCCAGATTAAAGGAGGCGATCGCCGAAATCACCGCCGACAACAACAGTGTTCGTCTTCTTCCCCAAAAAGCAGAATCCGCGAATGAGCCACCCAGCGCCCGTCCGATCACGCCAGAAATCGAAGCACTCCCGATGCCCAGTCCGACCTGTGTGGCAGACAATCCGACCTGATTGACGAAAAAAATGGGGGCGTAGAACAGCGTAAATCCTGTTCCAACTTGAGACAGCAGACGACCGAGGGCCAAAATCCAGACCTGAGCCGGGAGACGAGGCAGAAAAGCAGGCAGAGAAAGTTTCATGAACTAACAAAGAGGGGACTTGTGCAAGGTTCCAGTTTCTACTGAAATGTTGCTCCTCATACCTATCGTGCGATCGTTTCCTCACACATCTTGCCTACGACAGGAAAAAATTCATGAACGATGAACCGACTTCCTGCATAACTCCTCAAGGCGTTGCTGAATCATGGGATGAATTGCCCAAATGCAAAGGGGAACTAAATGTTCAAACTCCTCCAATTTTGGGGGATTTAGGGGGCGAAAAGATTAACAACTCCCACACATTCATCCCTTCAATCAGCAACGCCCGCCTCAACCTGGTGAATAACTTCGCAGCTATCAGCCTGCCTTTGCACACTCAACCAATTTTACCAGTTGCACAAAGATAGGCTTTGGCTACCATAATTGCGAATTCAGGTCACTCATCCTCCATCTGATCGCTCAGTAGAATTGGCAAACTGACGCTGATAATTCGCTCTGTTTTGTCAAGTTTGACCAAGCGATCGCCCTTCTCGTCTTTGCCCTTCACTTCAATCTCATCGACATCAATGCGCGCCAGATGATTCTCATTCGTCAATAGAAACACCAACGCTTCGGGCAACGCTGCTACGATTCCTGCGAGTGCATCTGTGCGATTGGTAAACGAGAAGACCTGTGTACCGAGTTCGCCAGGATTGGCCCGACGCAGCGCACGAACAGGCATTTGCTTGACATACCCCTGCTCAGACACCATTAGGAATGTATCTTCTAACAGCGCGATCGCCCAGCCAACAATCTTTTCTTTTTTGCTGACCCGCATTCCAGAACTGCCCTGGGACGTGCGAGTGGCGATCGGAAGCTGTAGATCATTCACTTCAAAGCGCAGCACTCGACCGCTCGACGTGGCCAAAATTACCTGTTCACCAATCTGCGTTAAGCTTGCCAGTTGTAGTTGGTCATCATCTTTGAGTTTGAGCGCTGTTAAACCGCGACCTGTCAGGTCTGCAAATTCGGTCAGCGCCAATCGTTTGATTCGTCCCTGTTGCGTCAGCAATAAGAGAAACTGATCGTCCAAACTTTCGGGCAAAATAAAGCTGCCTGCGATCGAGTCTGGTTCCCCTTGAGCCGAGTTTGGAAGCAACGTCACTAAAGGAGTGCCGCGCGATCTACCCGACGCTTGAGGAATCTCAGACACTTTTA
The DNA here is from genome assembly GCF_052939515.1 of Phormidesmis sp. 146-33. Lineage (NCBI taxonomy): Bacteria > Bacillati > Cyanobacteriota > Cyanophyceae > Leptolyngbyales > Leptolyngbyaceae > Phormidesmis > Phormidesmis sp. 146-33. Next base: position 35,363 of record NZ_JBJPHU010000050.1, on the reverse strand, counting down.
CCGGATACGCTTTTCCGTTGCGCGTCATCACAACTAGCGTTTCATTGGTTGTTGTATATTGCGTTTGCACACCAAAGTCTTCACCGTCCTCTAAACCATTTGTCGCACTGTGATCGTTTCGACCTCGGCTCTGTTTGTCGTAGGCTTTGGGAGAGTATCGCCGCACGTATCCCCGCTGTGTGATTTCGACGACTGTTTCTTGGGCTTCTTCGAGTTCGATCGCTAACGAAAAATCATTCTGAGCTTTGGGTTTTGAGCGTTGAGCATCCGGTGTTGACTCTTCTAGGCTGACGGGCTGTTCTCCTGTGAGAATTTTGGTGCGGCGATCGTCGGCATATTTTTTTCGCAGAGCGCGCAGATCTTTCTTCAACGCCTTGAGCAGTTCGCGGCGATCGCCCAATAATTTCCGCAACTCCTTCATCTGCACGGTCAGTTCATCAAATTCGGTTTGCAGACTTTGGCGCTCCATCGCAGTCAATCGGCGCAACGGCATCGAGAGAATCGCATCAGACTGACGATCGCTCAGATCCAACCGTTCTTGAAGCTGAAGTTTTGCGGTACTGCCATCGGGCGCATTGCGAAGAATGTCGATCACCACGTCCAAATTAGACAAGGCTTTCAGCCGACCTTCGACGACGTGACTTTGATTTTCTGCCTGGTCTAACTCGTGTCGATAACGGCGAGTCAGCGTCGATTCTCTAAAGCTGAGGAATTCTTGGAGCAGTTCTCTCAGGGTCAGTTGTTTGGGCTGACCGTTGCTCAAAGCCAGCAAAATTACGCCAAAATTGCTTTGCAGGGCAGTTTGTCGATGCAGCGCATTCAGAACTTTTTGAGGATTTGCATCTCGCCGCAACTCGATTACGACTCGGATACCATCGCGATCGCTTTCATCCCGCAGATCCCCAATCCCGTCGATTTTTCCCTGGTTGACCAGTTCAGCAATCTTCTCGATCAGGGCGGCCTTATTCACTTGAAAGGGCAGTTCGCTAATAATAATCGCCGTGCGTTTTTGCTTGCCGCGACCCACATTCACTTCTTCGATGCTGGTCACGCCTCGCACCGGAATGCTGCCTCGACCAGTGGTGTAGGCATCTCGTACCCCTTCGGTACTAATAATTTCGCCCCCCGTTGGAAAGTCGGGAGCCGGAATCAGCGCAAATAATTTCTCATCCGAGAGGTCAGGATTATCGATCAGCGCGATCAGCCCGTCCACCACTTCGCCCAGATTGTGAGGCGGAATATTCGTGGCCATTCCCACCGCAATTCCGGAACTGCCGTTGAGCAGGAGAATGGGTAACTGTGCGGGGAGAACGGTCGGTTCTTGTTGTGAATTGTCAAAGTTGCCGATAAATTCGACGGTGGCTTCTCCGATTTCGGTGAGCAAAGCTTCGTTGCCGATCGGGGCCAGCCTCGTCTCGGTATACCGCATCGCCGCCGGAGGATCATTATCGACCGAGCCAAAATTTCCGTGACCTCCCAGTAAAGGATAACGACTCGAAAAGTCCTGCACCAGACGCACCAGGGCATCATAAACAGATTGATCCCCGTGAGGATGGTACTTACCCAACACATCCCCCACTACCCGCGCACATTTACGGTAAGGGCGATCGGGGACTAGCCCCAACTCATGCATTGCGTATAAAATCCGACGATGAACTGGCTTGAGACCATCCCGCACATCGGGCAACGCTCGACCCACAATCACGCTCATGGCGTATTCCAGATACGATTGTTGCATCTCCGTATGTAGGGCAGTCGTGATAACCTGTCCTGTTGGGAGAATGTTTAACTGAGTCGTGTCTATCCGTCGCGCCATGAGCCTTGTCCCTTCGTTCCGAACGTTACAAATCTTTGTTCTAACTTCAGTGTAATCACACTTACCATGCTTGCACCCTTAAAGGTCTTATCCCTGTTGAGCGACAACGCAACCTATCGAGTAATTTTTTCGTCTGACTCCCAAAGAGGAATTCGCGTATGAAAACCGTTTTAATTGTGGAGGATGATTTGATCAATGCTCGTGTTTTCTCCAAAATTTTGACGAAGCGGGGCGGGTTGGCGGTCAAGCATACCGAAGATGTGGAAGAGGTGATTCAGATTGCCCAGGCGGGAGAAGCGGATATTATTTTGATGGATGTGTCGCTGTCGCGCAGTGTTTACCAGGGCAAATCGATGAATGGCATTCAACTCACCCAACTGCTGAAGGCCGATCGCCAAACTTCGACGCTGCCGATCATTTTGGTCACAGCCCACGCGATGGAGGGCGATCGCGAAACCTTCCTTCAGCAAAGTGGCGCAGACGGCTACATCTCGAAGCCAGTGGTCGATCACCAGGCGTTTGTCGATCAGATTGTGGCACTGTTGCCGGGTGGGTGAGTTCATGAGGGGTGCAAACGCAGGGCTATGTAGATACACTCGTACTACTTTATTTTCATTTTAGCAAGTCCAACTTTATATATTTTGGTTGGGTCAGTCGCCAAAAGTACGGAGAACAGCCAGATGGCAACAGTTTTGATTGTGGACGATGATCCAGGAAATGTACGGGTTTTTTCTGCCGTTCTTAAAAGACGGGGCGGGTTGGCGGTCAAATTTACTGAGAATGTTGAGGAAGTGTTGCAGATTGCCCAGGCGCGATCGGCGGATTTGATTTTGATGGATGTGTCGCTGTCGCGCAGTCTCTATCAGGGCAGAATGGTGGACGGCATTCAAATCACTCAAATGTTGAAGAACGATCCGCAAACCTCTGACCTACCTGTGATTTTGCTGACGGCTCATGCGATGGATGGCGATCGCGAAAAATTTCTCCAGCAAAGCGGCGCAGACGGCTACATTTCCAAGCCTGTCCTTGATCATCAAGTTTTTGTGGATGAGATCATGGCGCTATTGCCCTCGTAATTTTGCTATGAAATTTCAAAAAACGCCTTTAATTCTGCTGTTTAGCGCCCTGGTATTGGGTGGTTTTGTCTACTTTTACGAACTCAAAAAAGAGCCTCCGTCAACCGAAACTCAATCTGAATCCAGCCCTATTTTTGCCTTCAAAGAAGAAGACGTTCAGGCTTTCACCATTCAAACGTCAAAGCAGACGTTCAGTTTTGAGAAAATTCCTGTCAGTCAGAAGGGGACATCTTGGCAAATGACCGCACCAGAGAAGACCCTTGCGGATGCTGGATCGGTTGCCTTTTTGCTGAATTTGATAGCGACGAGTCGGAGCGATCGTACCCTTCCCACGCCTGTCACTCGCAAGTCAGAATTTGGATTGGAACCTGCTGCTTCCACGATCGAGATTAGACTTGGTAACCAAAAAACTCATCGCCTGCTCCTCGGCAAGCCCAATTTTAACCGCAGTTTTCTCTACGCCCTGGTCGATCCTCCTGCAAAACCGGATCAGGATTTGAACGTGCTGCTGGTGCCGATCGAGTTTCAAAGTGCTGTTGACCGACCGATCGCCGAATGGAAGCAACTCAAAGAGAAGCCAAAAGCCAGTCCGACTCCGATCGCTTCCCCGTCTCCCACTGCAAGTCCGACCAGTTCACCCACTCCAACTTCGACCAGTTCGCCCATCTCTAGCCCCGGCGCATCGTCCAGCCCGACCAGTTCCCCGACCCCCAAAAATTCACCCAGTCCAAGCAATTAACTCAACTTTATCTATTTGAAAGTAGAAGGCTTCTAAAGCCTATTGGAAGAGCAACTGATCGCTCAAACTTTTGGGAGCTTCGGCTTACAAACCAGGATTGCAAAAAGTCAAAGGTGGATTTGAGACACCAGAACTGCCTTCACTTTGGCTTTCTAGCCTTTGGATAAAGTAGAGCAAATTTGGAATATGTTTGATCTCTGAATTCTAAGATTTGTTCTTAAATGAAATTGTCATGTTTTCAAGTGTTCTCCGGAAATTTCCGGGTTGTCTGATTGCGTCTGTGAAATTTAGATAGTTGACTCTAAAAAGAATTGCTATCTATCATGTCTAACTCTGAAGAATCAAAGCCATCCTCAAAAGTAGAACTATGCGAGAAGTTGAATCAACTTGTTGTTGAAAAGCAACAGGAAGAACTACAGCTTCGACAAGCTCAGAATAGTGTACAGCCAGAGCAAAGTAAGGATAAAGGCTGAATTCATTACGCCACTTCTATTACTAGCTCCGGATGTTTTGAATCCAACCAGTACAGGTGAATGAAAACTGCTAGTTAAGGTTCTTCACATGTCTAAGGATAGATTGCTTAAAAAACTGGATCAATACGTGAAGGAAAAGTTAACCCTAGAGCATCGTATTAGACAGTTACAGCAGAAAATTAACGAAATTGAAAGGCAGTTAGGCGGGTAAAGGCGAGATTTCTAGGAGAGCCGACGGATTAGATAGTCAAAGCGTTCTCTGACTTCTGTGGCAACTTCTCTAGAAATTTCTTCAGGAATTCTGTCTTTAATCAATGTGAATGCTGAACTGTAAGCGCTAATTGGTAACGATGGAGAAAATGGAGGTTCAGTGAGTAAAGTGCGACTTTCAGAATAAAAACTGTAGTAAAGCAACTCTAAATATTTCTCAATTTCCCAGTAAAACTGCTCGATCATAGACATTTCTAGTTCGCTCAATTCACTCTTTCGGGCGATGATTTGCTGACCTACTTTTTGAGCTAAAAGCTTTCTATTCGTGAGCCAATCCAAAACCTTCTTATAGTCAGGGGACAGATCACCAATCATCTGACGCTCAATGTCAGAAATATTTTGTTCAAGTCGCTTTAATCTCATCTGTCCATCTTTGACTTGAGCTTGATTTCTGTTTTGTTGTTGATTCTCATTACGTTCTTCAATGAGTCTTTCAACAATTGCCCGAATTCCTTGAGCAACATCATAAAAAGCTTCATCCAAGTTGTCCCAAGTTGTAATTGGCTTTGCATTTTTTGGAAGAGCTTGAAGCTTGCTAAATGGAGCATTCTGCCAATCAACGGGCCGCAGGATAATTGGAATGACACAAGCTTCCTTTGCTTCATGACGCTGCATTGCTCGTTTAAGTTCAATGCCCCAACAGTAATTGGAGTTGATAAAAGCACTGCTAACTAGCAGCAAAATAATGTCCGCTGTGCCCAGGTTCTCGTCAATTTGATTCGCCCACTCCGTTCCTGCTCCAATCTGACGATCGTGCCAAGCTGAAATCACACCTTGCCTCTTCAAACCTGCAAGATGACTCGCCAGTTCATCCCTTAAACCCTCATCTCGATGAGCGTAGGAGAAAAAAACCTGGATGGACTCTCCCACCATTTTAGCTTTTGAGTAGATACTTTCCTTTGAGGAAATTATACCCTCATGTGCTTTAGTTCACAATCTCTTGACTTTATCCAAATTAGACCGCATAGCAGATCAGGTCAAACCGATTGCCGAGCCGGACTTCTGGTATTTTCACCATGTCAGTGTTTGAGCTAGAGAACTGACAGTTTTCAGACATCCATTCTTTAAGACTCAAAATAATTTGGCGTGAAGCTGCCGTGTAGTCCGTAGGGAACGTGGTGTTTGAGATGGAGACGAGCGATCGCGCCTTTTTCTAGGTCTTTGGCATCGAGAATGACAACATCGGTACGATCGTGTTCGCTGTCATAAACCATTGTGAATAACCAGCCGTCATCTTCATCGCCTTGAAGTTCGGTGTAAAGTCCTGACGAGTTGGCAGTTCCACGCGGCACAAAGACAGGTTCTCCCACATAGCCATTGGGCGCAGCGCTCCAGAGTTGACGATTGTTCGATTCGACATCTACTTTGAGAATGGCTTGAAGGGGCGCATTGCCTTCTGATGGGTGAGCCGCTCCTAGATAGGCATAGCGATGTTTACGTCCTGCTTTTGCCGGATGCACAAACGGAAATTCACAGCAGCGAGATTCTAATAGCTGACGCTGAACTTCTTTCGTCTCTGAATTCATGCGAAACCGCCACAACTGACCAGGGGCGAGCGCTTCAAACTTGGTTTCCCGATAGTCAGCACCCGGTTCAACAGAGGGCAAATTGTCGTAGCAAACAGAATCGATAATAATTTCGTCGCCCTGCTCGTAAGCGTTGGCGTGGTGAAAAACAAACCCAGACTGCGTTTCGAGAACGATCGGTTTGGGGCGAGATGTCGTATCGCGAGGAATCAAAATCACCTTAGTCGGCTGGTCAGGTTGAAATTGAATACATTCCCCCGCCGATCGCGTCCCCATCAAAAACGGCAGCGGATTGAACTTAACCGGATTTTGGAAAAAGATGCAGTAGTTGGGCGTGATTGCAAAGTCATGAATGAAGGCAAATCCCGGCACCGGGTAGTCATGACGACGCACCACTTGACCTTCGACATCCAATTCGTAAATATTGATCGTGAAAGACAGTCCCGCTTTGATCGAGAAATTCACCAAACAGGGTGCGCCGTTGTCAAACTGTGAAGACGGATCAATCCAGGGATGTGCTGCGAACGATCCACCGGGTTGAATGGCACCGTCAAAGAACTCTAGCCCCAGGGTTTCGAGCGATCGCGGGTCGAGTCGATGCGGTTCTGCGGCTTCCCACAGGGCGAGTAGTTTGCCGCCCCAGTAAAGGATTTGAGTATTCGCAATGTTTTTAATCTTGGTATCAAAAATGTTTGCCAGCCAGCCCCCAGGCTTTTGGGTGCCAAACACACCTCTGTGCAAAATCTTTCCGGCTTTCTGTTCAGCAACGTATCCCTCAGTGCGAACAAAGCGATTGCGAAAGTGTGCCCGACCGTTTCTGAAAGCGATCGCGCAAATCATTCCATCTCCATCAAACGGATGCTGAATTCGCTCTCCATTGACATCCAATAAGCCGGGGCCATTGCGATAGAGCGTTCCTTCTAACTCAGGTGGAATTTCGCCTTCTATGTCATCAATCCAGTAATCATATTCCTGTTCTAGAGAGCGATAGCCCTTTTGCCACTCTTCTGTGTTGTAGGACGTAATTGGAATAGTAGAAGCGTGTTCGTAAAGTTGAAACCCTTGCATAACCCTTCGCGTTTAAATTCTTTTTACCGACGTATCAAACAAGCAATCTACAATCTATTCTATCGTTTCCTCGACAGCCCTTGGTCTCTTCGACTTACCCGCCAAGGGGCGCGACAACTCTGAAACCAAATCCGGCAGAAATGGCTGTGCCAAATGCTTGGAGGCCGACGGATCGGAGTCGATCGCGAGAGTAGCTTGAGTCGATTCGCTCAGTTCGTCGTTCGCCGCAGGCAACCACCCCAAAAACGGCAGCGGCAACAGCGTCGTTAGATTGGTGATCACCACCAACACCCAGAGCTTGTCAAAGTTTGACTCATTCACGCCCAGCCAGTGAGTCAACACTGCACCAAACTCGTAGGAAACCAACCCCGCTAGATTCACGACTGACATTAACAAAGCAAACAGTGTCGCTTCTACTCCCAGAGGGCAGAGTCTCGCTGCCAAAACCAGCACAGGCATGTAGGCAATCTGTCCCAGAGCCGTCAACACCAAACTGTCACCCAGACTAAACCAGCGATCGTCGATTCCGATCGTTCGATTGGCATGGGTCACCAGCAGCAACATCGTCATTCCCAGGACAGAAGAAAGGACGATCGACCAGCCAAAAATCTTTCTAAATGGAACGGCCTTCAAAAAGCGCTGATAGAGCCAAATTCCCATCAAGGCTGCCACACTCGTCACTAACCGAACTCGTCCCAAAAACTCAGGCTCAAATCCCAACTCATTCGTCGAGAAGTAGAAAAAGGCTGATTCTGCTGTGGGAGTCGCCTGCCAGAGAAAGAGAAAAACCGTTGGCATCCAGATCGCTTTTTGAGTGACGGCCTGTTTGAGTTGCCCCAATTGATTCCGAACGATCGCCCAATCTGGCTTCTCACTAACGGGATCTTCGGCAATCAGCCAGGCTACCGCCGATACAATCAGCGGAAAGGTCGCCGTAATCGCAAACACCGTCCGCGTGTCGAACTGTTGTAACAACGCACCACTAAAGTACGCAGTCATCAAGCCCCCCACCGCAGACGACCCCCAACAAAGGGCTTGCAGCGATCCTGCCCCACTGACCGATTCATTTCGCGCCCGTTCGACCACCAAAGAATCGACAATTACATCACTAATGGCGATCGACATGGAGCCAAGCGCGATCGTCAAGGTGGCCGCTAAGGGGGAGTGAACGATCGTCGCCAATGCAACCCAGGAAGCTGCGCCCAAAAAGCCCGATAGCACCAGATAAGGCCGCCGTCTATAGCCAAAAATGGGCAACCCATCCGAGACAAAGCCAAACAGCGGCTTGATCATCCAGGGCAGGGCGACAATCCCCAACAGGGCAGATACATCCGCTGGACTCAGCCCCAACTCGTCTTTCAAGAAAAAGCTGACTGCCAGACGCGACAATCCAACGATTCCTTGTACAAAGTAGACCAGCAGGATTGCGATCAGCTCGGTTGAGGGTTCGTGACCAAAGAAGAGTTTCTCTATCAGCGAGTCTTTGAGCTTGGTTAAACTGGAGGAGGATACAATCATTGATGATTTGTTACAAATATCAATCAATAGTTCCCATGATAGCGGCATATGCCAGAGAAGCTGAAAACCCCGTACATCTCGTCATATATAAGAGAAACTTATCACAGACTTCAGAGATTTGGAGTTAATACTTTGACACTTTCTGTAATATTGCTTTACATTAGAGAAAGCTAATGCGTTCAAGAGTAACAGTCATGACTACAAACAAAGTAACTGCTCCCGTTGTCGAAGACCGCAATGCTTGGAAATTTGGTTTCACTCCCCAAGCAGAGCTTTGGAATGGTCGGTTTGCCATGATCGGTTTCGTCGCTGCTCTCATCACTGAATATTTCTCTCACGAAGGTGTGCTTCGCTTCCTAGGTCTGATGTAGGTTTCCTTTCAGTTAAGTTTTGGTCAACCTTAAAAGCTAGTTGATCGGGTTCTTCTCACGAAGGGCCCGTTTTTTTATGGCCATAGTGGTCAGGTTAGAGTTGCCCAACCGTTCCTGCTGAGGGACTGCAAGTAGCCCCTACGAGCCAATTAGCTAATAACTCCGCTCCAGCAGAGTTGTTAGCTGACTGGCAACTACCTGAATCTAGGCTGGCATAAGCCCAAGCTGCTGCATCACTTCCAGCAAATTGCACTCGTACCACCACTCCACAATCTTCCCGTCAGCAATCCGAAGCAAAGTGAAATCGTTAACTTTGACAGATTTACCTGTTGGCGGAGTTCCCAAAAACATGCCTGTGTGGGTTCCCTGGATAGTCGTGCGATAGACAATTTTGTCGCCTTCAGCAATCACATCTTCCATCGTGTGATGAATATCAGGAAATCCTTGAAAGAGAGTCTTGTTGAATACTTTGTTTGCTTCTAATCCGACGATTGGTTCTGCTGCACTGTTGAAATAATGCACAACGTTCACACTCACTAATTCATCCCAGGTTCTTGTCCAATTAGGCTTTGTGCCCCACCCATCTTGAGCGAAGCGTAGCGCGATCGACTTATTTTGTTCAGTTTGGGTCATTATGTTTTTCCTCTTTTGATTTACCATGCAGTCGTGTATGGTAGAACTGTAGCAACCTCATTAGAGAGTGTCAATACACTACTGTATGGAAAAAGAGACTGGATCAAAACTAGGTCGGCAAGACTGGCTGACGATCGGTATCCAAACCCTCATAGAAAAAGGGATTGAGGCAGTTCGGGTTGATCCTTTAGCCAAATTATTAAATGTGACCAGAGGCAGTTTTTATTGGCACTTTAAAAACCGGGACGACCTCTTGGAAGAAATATTGCATGAGTGGGAAGCTCGTAATACCAAAAGCATTATCGAGCAGATTGATGGCTTAAACAGTTCTCCTAACGCCAAGTTATTGAGTTTGTTGGAGGTTGCTGCCGAAGACAATAATTTCTTAGAAAAGGCTGTCCGAGTTTGGTCATTCAACGATGTTAAGGCGGCAGCAGCGATCGCGCGCGTTGACAAACAGCGATTAGATTATCTCCAGAATTTGTTTCTACAGCTTGGATTTTCAGAGATAGACTCCAAAGTACGTGCCCAAATCGCTTACTCTGTAAGGCTAGGTTGGTTTGTTATGGCATCTTCAAGCTATGCATCAGAGCGTTTGACGGAAATTAGACTCATTCACACTATCTTGACTCAAACAAATAATATTGAAGCAATGCCCTAATTGCTAACCTAAGAATCTCGAAATCAAAGGCTCCGCAATTTGATTCTTCATCATCCTTAAAATGAGAGTCAAGGTTGCGATCGTCAGCCTGATAAAACTGAAGAATAATCTCTGTAGGTTGTTCGATTGTCATGAACTGCTCAATCTTTACTTTTTTCACTATCCAGGATCTTCCAAAAATAAAAGATCCAGTAGTTTTGTCGCCACTGGATCTCTCAAATTTGTGAACTGAAAATTATCGGATGTATTCCTTCAAAACGCTGTTGCGGTTGGGGTGACGCAACTTACGGAGGGCTTTGGCCTCTATTTGGCGAATCCGCTCACGAGTCACATTGAAGATTTGTCCGATTTCTTCTAGCGTCTTCATGCGACCGTCATCCAGACCGTAGCGCAATCTCAGCACATCTTTCTCGCGAGGGCTGAGGGTTGCCAAAACGCCTTCCAAATCTTCGCGCAGCAGATTTTTGGACACTTGATCTTCAGGAGTTTCGCCGTCTGACTCGATGAAATCACCCAAACGAGAATCTTCTTCCTTCCCGATCGGCGTTTCCAACGAAATCGGCAACTGAGCAGACTTGGCGATGAACCGCAGCTTCTCGATCGTCATCTCCATGCGAGTTGCAATCTCTTCTTCTGTCGGCTTGCGACCCATTTCTTGAGACAGCAGCTTGGTCGTCTTCTTGATGCGAGAAATGGTTTCGTACAAGTGAACCGGAAGGCGAATCGTCCGAGACTGGTCTGCGATCGCTCTGGTGATCGCCTGACGAATCCACCAGGTGGCGTAGGTTGAGAACTTGTAGCCCTTTTCGTGGTCAAACTTTTCAGCCGCCCGAATTAGCCCCAGACTGCCTTCTTGAATCAAATCCTGGAAGGACAGACCCCGGTTCATATACTTCTTGGCGATCGACACCACCAATCGCAGGTTAGACTGCACCATCTTATCTTTGGCCCGACGACCCAGATGCAAGCGATGTCTGAAGGCAGTCAGAGGCATGTTCACCTCCACAGCCCATTCTTTATCTTGAGGATCACGGTTCAACTTTTCAGCCAGCCGAACTCTAATTCTTTCGAGTTCTAGCAGATCTGCGATTTTGCGCGCGAGTTCAATTTCTTCGTCAGCCCGAAGGAGGCGAATCCGACCAATTTCCTGCAAATACAGTCGAATTGAGTCTTCGGTGTAGTGCTTTTTCTTGGCTTGCGCTCGTCGGCGGGCGGTCTGGGCCTTGCCTGACTTACCGTCATCATCAGCTTGCGCGTCAGAGTCGTCAGAGTCGTCTTCTAGGTCATAAAGCTCAACCTCGGTGTCGAGGGCTTCATCAGAAGGACTAGTGATGCCGAGTGCTTCGAGTACGTCGTTGGCCTGGGTCATGCCGCGTTCCTCATGCTCCTTAGATAGTGAAAGTGGAAAAAATTAAGCATTGGAGAACGATAGTCGTTCAATTCTAACTGCGGTAAGGCTGTCAGTTGTTCCCTGCTTTGACTGGTTGCAAGGTACGCGGGGACGTAGCTTTGAGCAACCCATTTTGTTGACCATGAGAAAGTGGAGGTACACTGCTTCCCCAACCAAATATCTGTTGCTGGGTAGAGGCACCGATGCACAGTTCGCTATTGTCAAGTGTTTTAAATGTCTCCCCGATTGTAGCTTTTCTCACAAAAGTTGCACCCTTTTTCTGTTGCTTCATCTGCAAAGTTGAGAGAATAACGGATTCAAATCTTACTTGCTCCACGCTGTTGCAGTGACAAGAAGGCAGGTGCCAATGGGACTAAGGTTCCTGCAAGGAGACAAAGATTAATGGGCATAATCGCTGTTTCCAGGTGCTTCAGCAGGAAGTTCTGCCTGTGTATTAAGTCTCGCTCAAGTACCACCCCCACATCAACTTAACGATCGCGAAACTGTGAATTTACGGCTCTTAATGTAACGTTAGCCCAGTTTCATAAGTTTGATCCAGCCTATTCATTAAGTTAGATGATCTTTTTGAACTTCTGTGGTGGAAAAATGATCCGCCTTAATCATTTCATCCTACTCAATGCCGTCAGGTCTCCATTCTTGGAAGTATACAAGCTGTAACCGGGTGGGCGATATGCGATTAGAAGTTTTGATGAACCAGATTTCAATTCATCAAAAAATATGTCCTAGGGTCATGGATTAGATAAGCCTGACGAATCGATTTGTACCTATGAAAACAAAACTGACCTTTACAGATTAAGGTGCTCCTCTATTTTGTAAAGGCTTTGTAAAGGCAGACTCTTCTAGCCGGGGTTTGAGCCGCTAACCAAAATTACAGGTTCAGTCGATCGCAAATCAACATTTTTAGTCGGCCGTTAGCGTCTATCCCGCTTCAAAAGGCAGGGAATTGATAGAGTGTCACCCCCTGAAGTATTGACTTGAGATAAAGCGATCGACTGACTTTTTTCTTCTTTTAGGGGGAGTTAGGGGAGATCTTCCAAGATTTCAAGCTGCGATCAAGGACGCTGCAAACAACGTGGGGCAAAGAATTATCGAGGCAATGCAGCGCACCACAAATCGTTAATAGTCGCAAACTGATAGCCCTGCTCTCTCAATGCTGGAATCAAGCGATCGACCGTCTCCGCCACGTCTCGTCCGCCAAAGTATCCATCATGAAGTACAATCACCGAGCCATTTTGCGCCTGAGTCAGCACCCGTTGCACCACAGTCGAAACGCCAGGATGCACCCAGTCTTCTGGCACCACGCTCCACATGACGGGTCGATAGCCCCACTCGGTCAACCGACGAATAGTTTTGGGCGTAAACAAGCCATTGGGCGGGCGAACATCAATCAGCTTGTCAGAAGAAATTTGACAGGCTTGTGTGATGGCTCTCTGGGTTTTCTCTAATTCTTGTTTGAGTTCGGAGGGCTGCATTGCTGCAAAAGACCGATGATCGTAGCCGTGCAGTCCGAGCCAGTGCCCCTCTTCATAGATCGCCTGAGCGAGGTGAGGAGCGCGATCGACGCACACCCCCAGGCAAAAAAAACTCGCTGAGATTTGATGTCGCTGTAAAACCTCTAGCAGAGCAGACGTGTGCTGGGGGTAGGGGCCATCGTCAAATGTCAGGGCAATTTTAGGCGTTTCTTGACATCCGGCCCAGAGACAGTCGGGAAATCTGGGCTTTAAAACCCGATGAATCAGGGGATAAAGAGGAGCGAATTGCATAGCTAGTTTTTGGGGATTGAGCGCTCTTAAAGTTGGGGTCTCAGTCTCCAAGTCTAGTTCAAACAATCGATCGACACAGTTGACGAGCAGAAGCTGACTGAATCAGAGAAAATAACACGTCAAAGCTGAGCGGTTTCACCAGGAAGCCGTCAAACCCTGGATTTTCTTCTTGATGGAGCCAGCTTGGAGCGTGGGAATCACTCAGAGCAACCAGCATAATGTTGTCCGCGTCGGCGATCGTTCTCAATTGACGAACAAAGCTCTGCGACCAATTGCTGTGGTTTCCTTGAACAATCACCAGGCAAGGCGGGTTTTGGCGGACGCGATCGACCGCTCGATCAGGTGAGCTAACAATTTCAACTGGGCATCTCAACCGTCCTAAGAGCGACTCTAGCCCGTGAAAATCTTCGGTCTGATCAACTAAAAGCAGAATATAACTCGACGCGAATTTCATGGCGTAAAATACCAAGTCACTCGCTAATATAGCGGTTGTAAAAACTGCATTTTTTGGATGCTAAATTCATCAACAGCTCTCTCACCTTGCATTTGTAAGATCTGGCTGCTCATTCTTTGCTTCCATATTTCTTAGGGTTTGTATTTTAGTTACTTATATTATTTGACTCTTTAAGGAGATAACCTGTGATCGTTTCCATCAATTACTAAGATAAAAAAGTCATTGATTGTCTATAGGAACTTTATGCAGCAGGCATTTCAAGTCATTTTGTCATCAAGAAAACATTTTCGAGTCAAGCATTTCGTCATTTTTGAAAAAACTTTAGAAGCAACTGGACGAAGGGAAAATAGACTGAAACTATCCGCTAAAGAATAGTGATTTGGAGATCAATCTACAGATTTATTTCGGTTTCATTTTTCCACTTTGATGAAACAGTAGAAGACTATCGATTTGCTTTAGATTTGTTTTGCGTTTTGTTAACGAAAGGGTCAGCGATCGCGCTAATTTCAAATTTGATTTAATCCGTCTTTATCTGTGACTTTTAATCCACCACCAGTTTTTGGACTTGTGCCAGTTGTGGGGTTTTTCCAGTAAGGCCCGTCATCAATCTCAGGGCAAAGGCTTTGAGCGGAAAAATATGCTGTAGCGCCATTAGACCGAGACGACGAACCAGTACGATCGGCAAAATATTATTTGAGAAGACGCGATCGAGTAGATCAGTAAAGCCCAAAATCACCAAATTCTCCCACTTACGCCAGCGTTCGTAGCACTTCAAAACTTTGAGACTGGCGATATCTTCTCCCTGTTGGTGAGCGATTTGCAGAATTTGCGCTAGAGCCGCCGCATCGCGAATTCCCATGTTGATCCCCTGTCCGCCAACGGGATGACAACAATGGGCCGCATCTCCAATCAACGCCAACCCAGACAACACATAATGACTGCTGTGCATTAGCTGCACCGGAAACACGTAGCGCTCTCCCTGGATAGACAATTTGCCCATCTGATCTCCAAAGCGGCGAGTGAGTTGCTCGATAAATTGAGAATCGTCGAGTTGAGCGATCGCTTCTGCTTCAAGTCGAGGAGCCGTCCAAACAATTCGGCATAGATTATTGGGCAACGGCAAAATCGCGAACGGCCCGCTTGACCAAAACCGCTCATAGGCAATGTTGTTGTGAGGTTTTTCTGGTTTGATCGTGGCGACGACACAAGACTGCCAATATTGCCATCCGTGGGTACGAATTCCAGCTTGTTGGCGGAGGGGCGACCGGGCCCCATCGGCTCCCACCACTAATCGAGTCCAAATCTGCCGAACTTCGCCCTCGACCAAAACTTCTAGCCTCGCGCCATTGGGCTGAAAGTCAGTTTTGAGAACTTTTGCAGGACACAACCAGGTGATGTGACTCTGGTGCAGAGCTTTTTGTAAGGCTGTCAGTAAAACGCGGTGTTCTGCAACATATCCAAGGGTTTCAGCGCCCAAGTCTTGTGGCACAAACTGCACCACATTGGGATGATCTGCATCAGATAAACGAATTTTGTGATAGGTGCCGAGCTGAGAACGAATCTGATCCCAAACGCCGATGCCGTCTAAAATGCGACTGGAAAGCGGCGAAATGTTGTAGGCCTGCCCTCTAGCGGTAGCCAGCGATCGCGCCTCAGCCTCAATCAAAACCACACTCAAGCCAGAGTTTCTCAGCGCACAGGCTAACGTAGCGCCAACCACACCGCCCCCCACGATCGCCAGGTCATAATCATAGGGGTCAGAATTCTCGCTCTTTTGATAGGAAGCGGCTTTGAGCGGTGCGCCTCTGTTGATTGGCTTCAGCGTCATGGTTAAAAGCAGATACGAAACTTTACATCCATTGTTACGCGAAGCATCGGGGGGATCAAGCGATCGTGGGGCGAAATCTGGATTAATTTAACCTTTGCTGTTCAAAATCTTGAGCAATTTATTGTTCATTCTTTATGTCAATACCCGAAAAAATTGCCTTTTATTTAGAAGATATTGAAACCCCGATCGGTCGAGGCATTAATCTTTTTATCACTGGACTGGTTCTCACGTCCTCTGCAATCTTTGTAGTAGATACTTATCAAATTTCTCCTAATCTAAGAGAACAATTAAACAGTCTAGAAGCTGGAATCCTGCTCATCTTTGTGGTGGAATATCTGCTGCGCTTTTGGGTAGCTCAAAACAAAATTAAATATTTTTTCAGCTTATATTCAATCATTGACCTGGTTGCAATCCTGCCTTTTCTCCTGGGGGCTGCAAACGTTGGCTTTCTAAGAATCTTCAGGTGGTTTCGGATTCTCAGGCTGATTCGCTTTATTGGTGGCAGGACTATTTTTGGCTACGTCAGCAGCGAAGATAGTGCCATTTTTACGAGAATTTTGTTTACGTTGTTCTCGATCGTATTTGTCTATTCAGGCTTAATTTATCAGGTCGAACATTCTGTCAATCTCAAATTCAGCACTTTTTTGGATGCAGTTTATTTTTCAGTTTCTACGATTACGACTGCCGGACTGGGAGACATCACCCCTACTTCTCAAATCGGGCGCTTTTTAACAGTTTTGATGATGGTAACTGGAATTGTCTTGATCCCGTGGCAGTTGGGTGATCTGGTGAAACGCCTGGTCAAAACAGCCGCCCAAACGGAGATCACTTGCTCAAACTGCGGGCTATCCTTTCACGATTCAGATGCTCAGTATTGCAAAGTCTGCGGCACTGCTATCTCGACTTCTATGATCGCAGACAAACCGCTAGAACACCGTCAGCAAACTGAGTAGAAATGCCTCCGTCCACTCGACGATCGCCCCATAAGTATCCCCCGTTTGTCCCCCTAGTTTGTGGTTAAACCAAGCTCCTGTTAACAGCGCGATCGTTCCTCCACCCAGCGCCATTCCTACAGACAGCAGAAGGCGATCAGGATGCAAAAAGAGTTCTATCCCACTCAATCCCAACAGGATGACGAGCGTCGGAACGGCCGCCCAAATTGATCGAATCGAGGCTTTATGAAAGGCACCTTTTCCGGTAGGTTTGAGATAGGGGAATCGAGCGATCGCGACCAACTGCCCCCAACGTCCCCACCCTGCCACACCCATTAAAATAAAAGTGCGATAGCCCAAGTCACCCCCTAGATCGCTCAACGCAACCGTTTTTAGCACCACCAGCACACAGGCCGCCATTGCCCCAAACGCTCCCGTCGCACTGTCTACCATCACTTCGAGCCGACGTTCTGGATTCGTCACAGCCAGCCCATCTGCGGTATCCATTGCCCCATCTAGATGGAACCCTCCCGTGAGGGCGATCCAGCTTGCGACGACGATCGCGCTTCGAGTTAACAATGGCATCCCAACCCAACTCAGTCCCCAGTCCAAAAGTCCCAGCAGTGCGCCGATTAGGAGACCAATCAAGGGTGCAATTCTGGCGATACCGTCAAATTCGAGTGTCCAAGAAATTGGTACAGGTAAACAAGTGTAGAAGGCAATTCCAGCGGCCGTTTGTTGAAGAAATCTGCTGCAAGCTGTCCACATTTTTCCACATCCCCCCTTTTATAGAATTTGAACTCTTCATATTCTGTTTAAAGCTGGAGATCTGATTTTCCAGCCATAATGACGGTAGAAAGTTATCACCAGGGTCTGCGAAACAGAAGGCTTTTCTTGCTATGAGTCACGAACAACCCTCCCGAAACGCTGGTTTGCCAGCACCTTGCATCATCGATACAGGCACGATCGTCGATAAGCGCGACATGCATCGTCTGCTGGCTGACCTCAATCGGGTTCGCTACATTCACTCTCAAGATGGCAAACCCACGAGTGAGGGTGAAGGCTGCATTTTAGAGGTTTTTGCTGACCCTTGTAGAGCGACGCTGATTGCCAACCATGCGCTTTATCTCAACGTCCACAGCTTTGATTATCTAGAATTAAGCCAGTCTGAGGAGCATGAGGCGTTTTTTGATTTGATTCAAGAGACTCGTCAGCTTCGATTGATTCCCCTTTCCAATCCGCTCCAAGACCAGTCAGGCAGAACGTTGAACGCAGCCGCACTAGAGGCGATGGTGGCCGAAGTTCTCTCGGCGAGTTGGGATGTACATCTCGACGATGAAGAGTCTTTTTGAGGGATGAGGGATGAGTGGAAAGCTTCCCAGTAACCTTCGTGAGTCATCAGTTGAGGAACGACTAGAATGGGATCTTGTCGAATTGTCCCAAATTGACTGCCAAATTGACTTTGAGTAATTTTTCTTTTCAGCGCCAGGCTCAGTGTTGTGATACTCATGCGCGATCGGGAATCTTTTCTACCCCTCATGGGATTGTCGAAACGCCGCGCTTTATGCCCGTGGGCACTCTGGCAAACGTCAAAACTGTCACGCCTGCACAGCTAAACGAAACGGGGGCGCAGATGGTGCTGGCAAATACCTATCATCTGCATCTGCAACCGGGAGAAGACATTGTAGAACGGGCAGGTGGCGTGCATCGATTTATGAATTGGTCACAGCCGATGCTGACGGATTCGGGCGGGTTTCAGGTTTTTAGCTTGAGCGAAATGCGATCGATTTCCGATGAGGGAGTGACGTTTCGATCGCCGCGAGATGGGCAGATGATTCACTTAACGCCAGAGCGATCGATTCAGATTCAAAATGCGCTGGGTGCGGATGTGATCATGGCGTTTGATGAATGTCCGCCGCCTGGAGTGGGTCGCGATGCTGTCGAGAAATCTACCGATCGCACGTATGAATGGCTAAAACGCTGCATTCAAGCACATGGACGATCAGATCAAGCCCTTTTTGGCATTGTCCAGGGTGGCGAATATTTGGATCTCAGAGCAGAAGCCGTTCGGATGTTGGCGGATCTGGATTTGCCGGGATATGCGATCGGCGGGGTCAGCGTCGGAGAAGCGCCCGAAGTGATTGATCAGGTCGTACAAGCCACTACGCCCCTTTTACCCGAAAATAAGCCGCGTTATCTGATGGGCGTGGGCACGTATCGAGAAATGGTCAGAGCGATCGCTGCTGGCATGGATCTGTTTGACTGCGTGATTCCGACTCGTCTGGCGCGACATGGATCGGCTTTGGTAAGGGGCGATCGCTGGAATCTCAAAAATGCCCGATTTAGAGAAGATTTCACTTCGCTCGATGAGTCTTGCCCCTGTTATACCTGTCAAAATTTTTCTCGCGCTTATCTGAGCCATCTGCTGCGATCGCAAGAGCTTTTGGCCTACACCTTACTCTCGATTCATAACATCACGGAACTGGTACGCTTTACGCAGAGAATTCGAGCCGCGATCTTGAAAGGCACCTTTAAGCAAGAATTTGCTCAGTGGTTAGTGCCAATTGAGTGAAGCGATCGTGTTAAAATACGTTTCAATTATGAGTTCTGTGTTGGAGAGGCAAACAAGTATGGAAGCAGCCCTGCTCTTGGCAAAACTGCCCGAAGCTTACGCGATTTTTGATCCCCTGGTTGACGTTTTACCTGTGATTCCTGTCTTTTTCTTGTTGCTGGCTTTCGTTTGGCAGGCAGCGGTCGGTTTTAGATAATTCTCAATATCAAACGAATCTTAATGATGTGAGAGGGGTGGTTGAGACTGCCCCTTTTTTGTGGGGAGGAGTGAGAGAACTTTGTTCTGCTTCGTAAGGAGTGGATGAGGGAGAACTTCGATGATCTGTTCTCCCTCTGGGTGTAATCCGCTTCGCGAGGAGGGATGAGGGATGGATTTTGAATTGCTGTGAGTTTGATGAATTTTTTCACTTCGGTTGCAGGTTGAGAATCCTTGTAAATTCCCCGCCAATGAATTTGAGAGAAAAAATTCTGATCTTCCCAAAAATTGAGGGGTTGGGGGCAGAAGCGCTAAACAACCAATTAAAGCCGACCCCTTGTAGGTAACTCGAAGAGATCGACCTCATACTCGTCTTTCTTCGACCGGAACGAGATAGCAACCGTTGATTTTCCATTGGCGATCGGCTTGCTGCTCCATCAGATATAAGGCTCTCACCGGAACGCCGCTCTCGCTCAACAACAAAACAGGCTGGGCCGGCATTCCCTGAAGTTGGGTAAGCTGCTCAAATAAAACCGAGCGGGGACGATAGACAGGCGGATAGGACAGTCTCACCATTTCTATAAAGTTTCCTGCCGTGCCAAACATCGATTGAATGCCGGGACTGGCAAACTCAAACGCAGCATCGGCATCGTCTCGCTGAAAGGCTTGAAGCTGAAACTCAATTACAGAACGGATTGTAGCGCGATCGAGATCACTGAGATTCATGGAACTAGCGAAGGGTTCGATTGTTAAGACAGAATGAAGCTTTAAGTGTTACTCCTTTAAAAAGCTGGGCATTCTCAAACTAGGATTGACGCAACGCCCTCAAGCTTGTTCAGATTTTAAGCGCCATTGGAGCGTTCATCACACTTCCGGACAGAATTGCCATCTGGTCGGGGGATGCACCTCACCACTCCGATCGCCCTTTTGGACTCAGTTTGAGACTGCAAAATGTCTGCCAAAGATTTTTACTCAGGTCTGCCCGCCCGCCGTCCGATGTGGAATGTTTGGCGGATTACTTGTAGCAACGTCTGCGTGAGATTCAAACTACCCAGTTCACAGGTTACTCATATGCGTCCTTATGCTTCTCAAACAGAAACCCGTCCTAGAATCAGCACGATGCCCCGACAACAAACTGAAGCGGCAGCGTACTTAAATTTATATAAGCTTTCGGTTGAGAAAAAGCGGCTCCAATATGAGCTAGAAACGATCGAGCAGCGTCGTCAGCGCATTGAAAAGCGATTGGCATTTCTAGATAGTCAAGTTGCAGAACTCGAAAAAAGTGCTGAGAGATTGGGAACTCAAGCGCCTAGAGTAAATTATCCGATCGCTAAACAAGCAGTTCCCGATGTGGCTTCATTCAATACGTTATTCCTGGAATATTAGGTTTCTGAAATACTAAGTTTCTGGAATACCAGCAATTCTCTTTGTTTTGTGTCGTGCAAATGCTCCTGTCAAGAGACGTTGAATTATTCGCGTCTCTTTTTTTGACGTTAAATTTCAAGCTAAATCTCAGATTGTCCATGTGCGAGATAACGATTTTATTTAATTCGTGACCTTAAACAAAGCTTTTAGCCCGATCGCTTGCGCTAGTGGCATTTGTCCGTAGCTAAATCCATAAGGTACATCCGAGGGCAACGCTAAAACGAACTGCTCCAACATATAAGGACTGCCGTAAATCATCAAACCCTGTAGCTGTCCAGATTTCAGCAGAAAATCGAACCAATCGCGTGCCGTTTGAGTCAAGCCTGCACTGCCTCGAAAGGGATTTCCGCGAATAAACAGTTGCAGTAGCGTTGGGGAGTCTTGATTAACCAGTTGAAGGTGAGGCGTGTGTCGATCGACCACTTCCACTTGCGTAAATCCAAATTTTGTGGGGAAGGCGATCGCGGGAGCCGTTCGGGTCAAAAAGTCACAGTCGATCAGGTCATCTACCAAGATTAGATTTCGTCCCGCATTAGGCAAACGATCGAGGCGAGAAGGCGTTGGACGATGGACTTTCTGGGACTTTTTGAGAATTTCGGTGCAAAGCGCCTCTGACTGACCGAGTGAAGATAACTCGATCGGCTGAACAGGCTGCATCTCCCAGGCGTGAGGCGTATCAGATTGGAGATTAGGAGCGCAAACTTTCTGTTTAGCCCACCAAATGCGCCCGATCGCAGCTTCAATTTTCTCTAAAGCAATGCGTCCCGACTCAACTGCGGTACAAACTGCCGCGATCGCTTTTTCTGGGTGGAGCGGCATCAAGAGAATGTCGGCCCCCGCTTCGACGGCCAACACGGCAGCTTCTTCGGTGCCATAGCGGTTGGCGATCGCGCCCATGACCAACGCATCCGTGACAATCAGACCCTCAAATCCCATTCGCTGGCGCAGTTCTTGAGTCAGGACTTTGGGCGAAAGGGTTGCTGGATACTGAGCGTCGAGGGCCGGAATTTTCAGATGGGCACTCATCACCGCATCCACGCCAGCTTGAATCGCCGCTCGAAACGGGGGAAACTCGATTTTCTCTAAACGAGGGCGATCGTGTCCCAAAATTGGTAGCTCTAAATGAGAATCGATCGCCGTATCGCCGTGACCTGGAAAGTGCTTCGCGGTCGTCAGAATAGAGTGAGAATGGGCCCCTCGAATAAAAGCGATCGCCAACTCGCTGACAATTTGCGTCGTTTCTCCAAAGGCCCGAACGTTGATCACCGGATTATCTGGATTGTTATTGACATCAACCGTGGGAGACAGGAGCCAATTGAGACCGATCGCCAATGATTCTTTAGCGGTGACAGCCCCCATTTGTTCAGCATAGTGACAGGCGGTTGGGAGATCAGAGTGAGCGATCGCACCCAGCGCCATCGGCGGCGGAAACCAGGTCGCCCCAGAGAATCGTTGCCCTACGCCTTCTTCTACGTCGGCACAGACTAATAGAGGAATCGTTGCCCAATCTTGAAGCTGTTGAGTTCGCAGAGCCAATTCTCCAGCACTTCCACCCAACAAAATCACGCCGCCCACGCCCAAATCTTCTAGCCAATGTCTCAACGTTGCCGCAGGTGGCTCCCAAGCTGGATAGCGAATCTGATGGTCAAATAAATAGCCAGAAGCCCGCACCACCAACATTTGAGCGACTTTTTGGGCAAGCGTGAGAGAGGGGAGCATGGGAGGGAGGAGGGAGGAGGGAGGAGGGATAAGGGATGAAAGGAATAGGTCGATCGTCCTTCACCATCCTCGACCTCTCTTGCTTTTCTGGCAACGGGTTGATGAGTTAAAGGTTCGTGGGCTTATTCCTCGGTTTCTGCGGCTTCGGTTTCTACAGGTTCGATTTCTGAGTCGGGTTTGCGATCGGCGCTCAGTTGACTGATCAGATTGAGAACTTTATCGCCACGTTCGATCGAGCGGTCTTCGACAAAAATCACTTCGGGGGTGCGACGCAATCGGACTCGGTGCCCCAACTCGCTGCGGACAAAGCCTGTTGCGGATTTTAAGCCTGCCATTGTTTCGGCTTTGGCTTCATCAGTGCCATAGATGCTGACAAAAATTTTGGCATGTTGCAAGTCGCCAGACACATCGACATCTGTGACGCTAACCATCCCTGTGCCTACGCGATCGTCCTTAATGCCGTTCATCAGCATCAGGCTCACTTCGCGTTTAATCTGCTCGGCAACTCGTGCCATGCGCCGATCGGTCGCCATATCAATCTGTCCCTTTTTGTATGGTCAAGATGTTCGATCTTAACACTGTGATTCAGTCGAGCATCTAGAAAGAGGAAGAAGACTCAAGGTTAAAAATCCGCCTCACGCCTCTCACCTCACCGCTTTAGGTCAATCCCAACATGGCTTGTAGGGTAAAACTCAGACAGGCAAAGGCTGCCACGAAAAACCCGATGAGCGCGATCGCCGTTACAGGCTTCTTAAACAGAGGCACGAGCGGCCTAAAGGCATTGAGAATCACGCCGCCGATGATGCCAACCAAAAAAATGGGGTATTTAGAAATCGTATTCCAGAACTCTTGCATTGCTTTAATTTACAGCTTCAAACTACAAATTCTCTTTTATGATATCTGAATGATCACAGAAATTCGAGACGCAATTTGTCCTCGTCCTTTCCTCAAATGGGCGGGTGGAAAGAATCAACTGATTCAACAATATCTCCCTCACTTTCCGGAGAGTTTTCAACATTACCATGAGCCATTTGTGGGGGGTGGAGCTATCTTTTTTCACCTTCAGCCTAAACAATCCCTATTAGTCGATATCAATATTGAGTTGGTAAATGTCTATCGGTGTGTGCGTGACCAGGTTGAGGAGTTGATTGAGTTATTAGAAGCGCATCAAGATCAGCATTGTCCTGACCACTTTTATCAGGTGAGGTCTCAGTTGACGACTTCAGATGATTGGTTTCATCAGGGCAATCATTTAGACCGAGCGGCGCGACTGATTTATTTAAATAAGACTTGTTTTAATGGCCTGTATCGAGAAAATTCTAAAGGGCATTTCAATGTGCCGATCGGCAGTTATAAAAAGCCTTTAATTTATGATCCTGTCACCTTGCGATCGGACGCTGTGGTGCTCAAGTCGGCTCAAATTAAGGATGGATATTTTGATGTCGTTTTAGAGTTTGCTAAGTCTGCTGACGACTTTGTTTATTTTGATCCGCCTTACTATCCGATTAGTCCGACGAGTAAGTTTACAGCTTACAATCGCTATTCGTTTAGTGAAGCGGATCAGATCAGGCTGCGAGATGTGATGGTGGAGTTGAGCGATCGCGGGGTGAAAGTGATGCTCTCTAATTCAGACTGTCCGTTTGTCCGAGATCTATACCAAAACTTCAACATTCGCACCATTCAGGCTACTCGAAACATTAACTGCAATGCTGAAAAGCGGGGCAAAATTACTGAAGTTTTGGTGACTTCTTATTAATGTTCTAAGCAGACTTGAGGGGCACGATTCCTTGGTCAAAGATTTGACTATCGGTGCCAATGCCGGAGATTTCTAGACGATCTTTATACACTGCAACTGACGAGAAGCCAAACTGAGAGGTTGAATATTCTGTCCAGAGCGATCGACCCACGGGACGCAGATGGGCCCCGCCAATTCCAGTAATTAGATAGGTGGTGCCGTCGATCGATTGGGTTCGCTCGTAGCTGTGTTCATGGCCGTTGATATAAAGTTGAACGCCATGTTTTTTGAATAGCGGTGTTAACAGCGAGACTAATCCTTGATCTGTGCCATAAACGCCTGACGAATAGATGGGATGATGTCCAACCACAACTTTCCAGGGTGCATCGCTTCGCATCAACTCTTTATCGAGCCAGGTAACTTGTCCTTTCCAATCGGCGCTCGGATTCGTTTCTAACACAAAAAACTGCACCGACTTTTCTCGAAACGTATAGCGACGACCCTTCATGCGAAAGCCGGGATACTTGACCTGTAAATCGCCATTTTGGTAGCGAATATCGTGATTTCCCAGTGCCGCGTAGAACTGGGTGCCCTGCTTGAGTAACTTGCTGTAGGGATGCTCAAATACGTCCTTGATCTTCTCAAATTCGCCATTGGTATAGATGTTGTCGCCCGCCAAAAGCACGATCGGATAGGGAGCGCGATCGTAATGACGATTCATTGCTTCGGCAACTGCATACTGATTGCGATCGCCTGCCCCCGTATCCGCCACTGCCACAAATCGCAACACCAAATCTTTGGCAGATTGTGACACTTCGCTGATAACAGGTTTTGGTTGAGAAATCACTCGTTGAGAAGAGGCGGTTGCTCGATCAAAGAGCGTCTTTCCCGCAACGGTCAACCCCAATCCACTCAGCCCACCCAGAATGAGAAATCGACGGCGTTTCAAGCTCATGACAATAAATTCTGTAGTGTTGACAAAGACGTTGAATCAAGAAATGGTAGATTGATCCTCGGTAAGCAGCGCTTGTAAATTGTGATTTGGGTGCTGCCTGAGAGGAGCCATTCATGTCTCAAGACAACCCCAACCCATCAGATTCCAAATCCCAACCCAGTGTGACACAGCCCCCATCTTCAAAGCAAACCAGCCTGCAACGGGTGCGATCGACCAGTATCAAAGTGCTGCGATCAACCAGCCGCGCTCTAGAAACGATTGCCACAAAAGTCGAAGCGACTCCGGACGATTCCCTCCCCTTTGTGTCGCCCAAACTTCAGAATCAGGCGCGATCGCTCTGGCAGCGTTTTCTCCCCGTCTGGAATAAGCTTTTGGGGCAAATTCGCACTCGTCTTCCCGGAGATGTCAGTCAGAAATTGGGCGATCGGGCGTTAAGTGGAATGGTGGTGAGTGTGGCGATCGGGCTGTTTTGGGTGACATCCAGCTTGTTTTCTTCAAAGCCTGCCGAAGTTGCGCTGGTTAAAGCGACTCCTCCTAAAAATCCTCCAGTCGAGACGCTTGCGCCCGATCGCGTGATTCCCGATCCCACATCATTCCCCACCGAACTCAGCGCCCCTGTTGAAGAAGTTCCTGCTCCCACCACGGTTGCCGAAGTTCCTGTTGCTGAAGTTCCGATTGCCGAAGTTCCGATTGAAGAGCCGATTCCTGAAGTTCCGACTGAAGAGCCGATCACCGAAGCAGTGCCTGAAGCGACTCCCGAAGCTGTTATTTCTGAAGAGCCTGCTGAAGTTCCTGTTGCCGAAGAGCCTGCTGAAGCGATCGCCGCCGAAGAACCCACACCGGAACCCAGCCCCGAACCCGTCGCCCCCTTACCTGAGCTGACTCCCGAAGAAAAGCTGATTGCTTCCATTCAAAACGGCGTGGTGGAAGTGGCTGATCCTTACGTGAGTGAGTTGATTCGATCGGTGCAGCCCAATTTTCGCAGCAGTCGCCTAACCGTGCAGGTTAATCCTAATTGGTATACGCTCAGTGCTTCTCAGCAAAATGAATTGGCCGACAAACTGCTGAATCGTTCTCAATCGCTGGATTTCAGTCAGTTAAAGATCACGGATTCAGACGGAACTGTGTTAGCGAGAAGCCCTGTAGTCGGTTCGTCGATGGTGATTTTGAAACGCAAATTATTGACTGAAGAGATAGCTTAATCCAAGCTTAAACTAAACGAGCGAGAAGTCTGTCGATCGAGCGATGCAGCACTTTGATAACTAATGAAAGATCAAAAGTGTTAATGTTAAAGCTATCAAAAAAATGACTTCTAACAACGCTGAATCTAACGCGAAAGAACCTGTTTTTCAAACACCTGATCCCACAGCGCTAAACCCAAATGCAGGTGGTGAATCTGCTAAAGAAAAACTCGAAGCGGCCAAAGAACAACTCGGTGAAGCGGAGTCTGACCCTAACTTAGAAGGTGCTGACCCGCTTGATTCGCTGTCTGAAGCTAATGAGTTAGCTCATCGTCAGAATATTGTGACCAACATCTCAGCAGGATAGATTCTCAAAACCTATTTGACAAACTCTCTTCTGGCGGTTTCAAGCAGTTTCTCTCAGCTTTTCCTGTATCCACGAAGCTAAAAGTTTTTCTGGGGAGATGCCTTGACGCTGGGCGATCGCTTTAACTTGTTCTGCTAAATTAGCATCTAGAGAGTAATAGGTTTTGTTCGATCCTAAGTTGACAATAAATTCGACAGGCTGCGTCTGTTCCCAGTAATCGTCAAGGCTATGAGTATCCCAAAACTCTCCAATTTCTTCGTAAGAGTTTGCATTTGAAATAGAGGTTTTATTTTCTTCGATACCGCTTTCGTTCAGCATTGTCCATGTCCCTTGCAGATAAGATTAGAGCGTCTCCATCTTGTTTGTAGATGAAGAAAACAATCAGGTAGCGTCCAGCATTTGTTCTCCCGGAGGCGGCATAGACATCCTCATCCTGGCGATTGCCCCTCTCAACAAACCGAAAATTTGGACATTTCTCAAACACTTCCCTGACTTCTAGCAGCTGAACGTTGTGTTTGCGATCGATCTCCTCAACGATGCTGTCTAGCCAAATTAGATCGAAGATTTCTAACTAAATCCTATCTCCAAACTTCAAACTACCTCTTTCACCAGACATTAGACCTGTTGCTTTTTAACGGAAAAATCGCCAAGAGGCTTACTTTGTAATGGATGCAGCCCTTGATTCAGAAATCGGCTAAAAGTTTAACTGAGCTGGGTTTCATGGCTTTTTTAGCTTAAAAAGCAACAGGTCTATTAAGCTTGTTGAACAATTAAGACCCTTTTGCTCTTAGTTCTGCAATTTCTGTCTCAAGCGTTTTTATTTGATTATCCTTGCTTTTAATCTCTGCCTTAAGGAGAGCTAAACTCTTGGATTGCTTCATATATGCCGCTACTAGTTCTTCGTGGCTCAAATCCTTAGCTCTGAACTCCGCACGATTTTGCTCTTGCTGCTGCAATACCAACTTCCAAGCTTCTGGAATATCGCCTTCCATATCAGAATTCTCCTGTGTCATAGCTTCTCGTTCCACCTTATTTTTGTAGAATAATTGTACTATAAACTTTTCTCCACGGCTTAGGGAATTCAAAAAACATAAATAGGCTTTAAGGATAGAGATAGTCTTCTCCAGACTCATCAATGACCCGAACAAAATTCTTTTGAGCAGCAATGTTATTTGGAAGAACTCGATATAGTTTGAGTCGCTCTAGGTCTTCGCAGCGATCGTTCTCCACACAAATTGCAAACATAGTTTGATTGACGATTACTTCTCAGATTATGCAAAAAAAGGGCACGTTGTCGCGCCCCTGAAGAAGAGTCTCAAGCTTGATTAAACTTTTGCGTCTTCTTTGACCAGTTTGTCCCAGCCCAGATCTTTGAGCGACGTGTTGCGACGCAGCGGACGAGTCACCAACTCTAAAATGTCGCGGGCGTTGGTGAAGCCGTGAATCTGAGCAAACGTGAACTCGACTGACCATTTGGTGTTGATGCCACGAGCCTCTAAGGGATTGGCGTGGGCCATGCCTGTGATCACTAGGTCGATATTCTGGTCTTTGATGCGCTGGATCTGGTTGTAGTTGTCGGGTTTTTCGACGATCGTTGGCAGCGGAACGCCCATCTCTTTACAGGTTTTCTCCAACAGTTCTAACTCGGCAGCTTGATAGCGCTTGTCCATGTAAGGAATGCCAATTTCAGGACAGGTCATGCCGCAGCGAATCAAAAATCGAGCCAGCGAGACTTCTAGCAAATTGTCGCCCATAAAAAAGACCGACTTGCCGCGCACGATTTTGAGATAGTCTTCGACACTGGCCCAGATTTGCGCTTCTCTTTCGTCTAATCCCTGCGGCTCGATTCCCAAAACCGAACAGATTTTCTCAATCCAGGCGCGGGTGCCATCGGGGCCGATCGGAAACGGTGACCCAATCAATTTACATTTGCGCCGCCGCATCAATGTGGTAGCGGTGCGCGACAAAAACGGATTTACTCCCGATACAAAGTAGCCTTCTTCAATCACCGGAAGTTCGGTATAGCGCTTAGAAGGCAGCCAACCAGAAACTTTGATACCTTGTTTTTTAAGTTCCAGGGTTAGCTGAGTGACGACGGGATCAGGCAGAGAGCCAAACAGCACCAGCGGAGTGTGTTGAACGTATTCAGATTCAGTAATCGCGACCTCTTCTTTTTTGCGGCCAAAGTTGAGCAGTTTAGAAATGGCGTTGCGCTCTTCTTTCTCAGTTTCAGTCGCGGGCGCTTTTTCGGGACAGCGTTGAGCCATCGCCGCCAAAACGGTATCTTCTCCCTGGGTAAAAGCGTAATCAAGACCATTGGCACGAGCGGTGACGATCGGAATCCCCAGTTCTGCTTCTAACTTGGGTGCTAACCCTTCGAGATCCATTTTGATGATCTCCGTGGTGCAGGTTCCGATCCAGACGATGACGCTGGGGTTGCGATCGCGCTTGATCTGCGTACAGAGTCGTTTGAGTTCTTCGTAGTCATTGAGTTGGGCAGAGATGTCGCCTTCTTCGAGTTCGGCCATGGCGTAGCGCGGTTCGGCGAAGATCATTACGCCCATTGCGTTTTGCAAAAAGTAGCCGCAGGTTTTCGTCCCGATCACCAAAAAGAAGCTGTCTTCGATTTTTTGGTAGAGCCAGGCGACGCAGCTAATCGGGCAAAAGGTGTGATAGTTCCCTGTTTCGCACTCAAAGTTTAGGGCTTGAGGTTTTGTGTCAGCAAGAGTCATGGGTCGAAGGTTCTCTCTAGTAAGGATTTGGCTAATGGTTGAACGCGGTTTATTGGGAATTTGATGAACTTTTTCACTACGATTGCGAATCCGGGTTGCCCCCCAAATCCCTCATCAATGTGAGACTTTGAAGTGGAAATCTCGGCATGAAGTCCCCCAGAATGGGGGATTTAGGGGGCAGAAGTGACCAACAACGCAGCCAAACATTTCATCCTCACGCTATTTGCGATCGCGTCCTGATCCTTGACACTCTTCGTCGCGTCGGGTCGTAATGCGCGTTGCGATCGGGTGGGACTTATTTCCCGCGGGGAGTAGCTTGACATCCTCGATCGCGGCTTCTACTTTGGCAGGCGGGTCTAAGGTTTCATCAGGGTTAAAGTTGAGTCCGAGAGCGATCACGATGCGATCGGGGTTGCTGTTGAGGTCTACGACAAGTGGGAGAAGTGTTGTCAGGTCAGGTTCTAAAATCGACAGGGCAGAGAGAATAAAGCTGGAAGACGGTCGTCTTTGGCCTTCACAGTTCACCCAAACGCCCAATCGGGTCAGCCACGATCGATTTTCTTGATAGTAGCCAAGCCACTTTTCTCGCAAAGATTGACGGAGATGCTCGATATTCACAAATCACCTGAGTAGAGTCTGAGTTTTGCGTCCTGAATTATTGTCTAACAACTCAAAACTCAAAACTCAAAACTCAAAACTCTCTTTAGACCATCATCAGATCGAGCTTTTCTTCTTCGGAGCGAGCGGGAGAGGGATTGAGGTAGAAGTCAGAGAGCAGGCTAAAGAGTTCGCGATCGGGTGAGTCGTTGGGCACCACGCCTTCAGGATTGGCGAGAATCTGATCGGCAATGTTCAGATAGTAGTCACAGACGTAGTTGAGTGACGGCTCAGTTTCGGCCATTTCAAACAGAGTTTTGCCTTTGACACGGGAGACCCGAATATCTTCGATCAGGGGCAGCACTTCCAACACGGGCATGGGGACGGTGCTGATGTATTTGTCGATCAGGTCACGCTTGGAGGTGCGGTTGCCGATCAAGCCAGCCAGACGAAGGGGATGAGTCCGAGCTTTTTCGCGCACAGAGGCGGCGATCCGATTGGCGGCAAACAATGCGTCGAAGCCATTGTCAGTGACGATCATGCAGTAGTCGGCATAGTTCAACGGAGCCGCAAACCCACCACAGACGACATCGCCCAACACATCAAACAGGATGACATCATATTCATCGAAAGCATTGAGTTCTTTGAGCAGCTTCACCGTTTCGCCAACCACATAGCCGCCACAGCCAGCCCCAGCCGGAGGGCCGCCCGCTTCTACGCAATCCACGCCGCCGTATCCCTTATAGATCACATCTTCGGGCCAGACATCTTCGTAGTGATAGTCCTTTTCTTGAAGCGTGTCGATGATCGTGGGGATCAAAAAGCCTGTCAGGGTGAAGGTGCTGTCGTGTTTGGGGTCACAGCCGATTTGGAGGACTTTTTTGCCGCGTCGAGCCAGTGCAACTGAGATATTGCAGCTTGTCGTTGATTTGCCGATTCCACCTTTTCCGTAAACTGCGAGTTTCACGATCGTTTCTCTCCTAGTCTCTTGTGAACTGTCTCTTGTGAACTGTCTCTTGTGAAGCGAGGTGACTGGGAGCTTAAAGCCCAGGTGTCTAAATTTCGTTTGGTCTGTAGAAGCATTATTGATGATGTTTCAGCCAATTGGAAGCCGTCATAACAATAAGTAAGATATCTAGAGCGCATCAGGGTGAGAGAAAATCACCCCAGGTTAAGAGAACTGTTCAGAAGAGACGACAGGTTTAAATATAGAGTCAAAGCAAAATTTAGGGTCACTAATTTATAGAATCAGGGACAAAAAACAAACCTTGAAGATTGCTAAATGAATTCGCGATCGCCGCTTTCCACGGGCAAAAATCACGCTCAACTCGCTGGCGAAGTCCCAAATGTAGGTAATTCAGCCTCAATTGCTCTTTGCGTAACCCAAATCAAGATGACTGCCGAAAATCTTTGTGAAGAATGCAGCGATCGCTCAACTCCAACCTTCTGCAATTAATAAGAATGATGAAACTTTAGTCGTTCCCTAAAAGTAATCCGCTTATTCGCAAAAAAGGCACCCCGGAGAGTGCCCTGCTGATACCTCAACGAACTGATTTGAATGACAGAAATTTAGCGAGCAGGTCTGTTAGCGCGACGCTGAGACTGAAATTGGCGCATTTGCTCAAGTTGGGCGGGAGTTAAGATGGCTTCGCGATCGCGGCGGGCTGCTTCCATAATGGTTTTGATTCTGGCTTTTTGGTCGGCGGAGAGATTGAGCGATCGTAGCCCTCTGCCTCGCTTCATGCCTTGCCCTTGCTCAGACTGGAGTTGGGTTCGCTGCGCGTCAGTGAGAACGCCATCAATTTGAGTGCGAGTAGTTTCGCGAATCGCTTTCATCTTGGCTTTTTGGTCAGCCGACAGATTAAGTCGGTTTTTGTTCTGCATTCGCTCACCTGTGGGCGCAGGCGCAGAATTTTGGGCATTAACGGCTACGATCGGCGTTGCAGCCAGGATCAGAGCAATGGCACCGGGTAGCAAAAAGAGTAGTTTCTTCATTGAATATGTGTCCTATCTAGTTGAGTCAACGAACTCAGTGGCAGGGACGAAGGCAGAATTTGCGCTTTCTCACCATTCATCAGTTCCCATTTGAGTCGCTTCGCAAGCTTAGACAGTCGCTTTACAAGAAAGGTTCAACTTAGTTTTCTAAGTGAGCTAATTGCAGTCCGAGTTAAAATGAGAGCGTCCAATCGACACGACGAACCAATGACCGTTCGGCAACCCTGCTACAGCAAAGAAGAGTTTGCTCGACGTGGCGATGAGATCTATGAAACTCAGGTGCGTCCCCAGGTCGAAGAAGGCAATCACGGCAAGATTGTGGCGGACACGCAAAGCGTGAGCCGAAGGCAACGACATCGAAACCGGAGCCTTTGAAGTCGGTAAAAACAGCATCATTGCATCCGATCTGCTGCTGGCTCATCATCCCGATGCTGAAATTTGTTTGTCCGAATTGGGCAAGGATACGTCAATGCAATCACGACCTCGCTTGAGCGACGCACTCTTCAAAAGGTCTGATTTGATTCCAATCAATTGCTGCGGCCCATACCTTTTCTGCTTCAGAATATTGCACAGTTCCATCAACTTCCAACTCTTCACTGTAGAGCGTCAACAACTGACCCTGCTGCAATTCAATGTTGTGCCGAGCTAAGTCCTCAATCGTTCCAATACAGTTCAGGCGTAGTCGCCCTTCTGCGTCGGCATTATGGAAATCTGCAAAGATTTTGGGATAGCTCATAGAAATGTTCCAATTAGGACTCTTGCTGGGACGGATTAGCAATTGTCGGGGTTAAGAGGCGGCTTATCTTCTCTGGGGTCAGACCCGTGAGCGTGGCATGATTTGGACTTCTTCCAGAGGTACGAATAACATCTCCGCCTGCTTCTCGAACTGCCCCAACGGTTGTGACACCAACTTGTCCGTGAGGAATCGTCGCTGCCAACTCCGCTATTGACAATCCTAATCCACATTCCACTGAAATCCCAGTCACACCAGAAGGATGGGTTCCAGTCCCGCGTTGAATGTCTTCTGGGCGATTTCGTCCACCTCGAATCACGATCGCTTCGTCTGAAATATTCTCCACAAGTGCAGTCTATCTAAATGAATGTACGCACGACACTTTACCAAAAACTATTGATCAGCATATTTGACAGCATCAACTCATTAAATTAGAAATGGAGGGAAAATCGGGTGGTGAAGTCAGAATTACACCCCTACCTATCTCTCTCTCGTAACCCGACTATGAATTCAGGCGATCGTACTCAATTTTGCCGTAGTCGAGTTTGATGATGCGATCGGCGACTCGAAAGTAGTGATCATCGTGACTAATTACCCAAATTGTTTTACCTTGGTGCTTGAGTTTGGGCAAAAATTCTGTGTAGAAAACTTCTCGAAAAACGGGATCTTGATCGGATGCCCATTCATCAAACAAATAGATGGGTCGGTCTTCTAAATAAGCGGTGAGGAGCGCGAGACGTTTGCGTTGTCCTTGAGAAAGCTCTGTTGTAGAAAGTTTGCCGTTATTGATTTGAACTTTGTGATCGAGTTGAAGCTGTTTTAGATAAGATTGCGCTTGAAGATCGCGATCGACAGCATCAATACCCAAGAGGCGATCGAAGAGATAGAAATCTGCAAAAATTGCGGATAAATGTTGTCGATACCATTCTCGATTGGTTGAGGTAATGAGTTGATTATCCAAACAGATTTCGCCTGCATCTGGAATATAAAGTCCAGTCAACAATTTTGCTAAAGTTGATTTCCCGCTACCGTTGCCACCGACGATAAAGACAAGTTCGCCAGGGTAAAAAGTCAGGTCGATCGGGCCCAACGTAAAGTTACTATCTTCGCCTGCCCTCAAGTATTCGTGTGTGATTCCTCGAAATTCTAATCGATGCCAATCAGGATTGATGTTTGCGGGCGGGACGTTTGTTTCTGAGTGGGTCGTCAGCGATAAGCCTAGTGATTCAATTTTTTGTAGAGATACATCAGCTTGTCCCAATGTCGGTAGTTTCGCCACAATCTTTTCGAGCGGCATCATCAAATAGGTGAAGATTAAAACATAGCCAGACATCGTTTGTAGGGGGATAGCAAAAATTTTAGGAAGGGAAAATAAAACGAAGCCCATCGCAAAAAAGAAAATTAATTTACCCCAGCTACTCGCCATCGCAAACAAAATGAATGCTTTAATATTGTGCCGTCGATAACTTGCTGAAGAGGCTTCTAAATCATTTGATAAAAATGTTTGCCGACGATGATAGTGTAGCTTTAACTCTTTAACACCGTCAGTAATTGCTCGAAAATGTTTGAATAATTGATCTTGATCTTCGCGGGCAAATCGTAACAGTTTGTACCCTCGATTCAGTAAGTATTGAGTGGTTGCAGTGGCGGCAACAAACAACGCCATTACCATTAGAAACACTTGCCACGAGAGCCAGTAAATATAAGCAAACGAACCGACGATCGTCGCCAGATCAATACAAATATAAGGAAACAAAGAAACCGCTTGAGCGATCGCGTTCACATCCTCCGTCAAGGCTGCTGTAATTCGAGCATTGCCCAACTGTTCTAACTGACTCAACTCTGACGCGAGAATCTGCCGACTCAGCCGCACCCGCAACTCAAACACAGCATTTTGAGCAATTCGCACCAGCAAAATCTGAGACAAAATACTGCTCACCAGCGCCACTACCGACAGCCCAATAAAAGCCCAGAAAACGATTGGAGCTACCGTTCCCGCCGCCCCAATGACTCGACTGATCAGCGCAATCAGACCAGCACTACTCACACCACTGAGAAAGCCTGTGAGAATGGCGATCGCCATCATGCCACGAGCAGAACGCAACAAAAAAGAAAGCAGTTTCATGCGGGTGAAAAATGGATTTAAGCCTTAAAGTTTATAGTTGAATGGTGCAAATTTCAGCAAAAATGACTGCTCAAATCTCTATTTTTTTGCAGAATTTTGTGATTTTTGATTTCTGGAGTAGCCGTCATTTTGTCGAAAATCTTAATTAAAAAGTGCTGAATTAACTACTTGACGAGAACCAAAATTCCAGATATTCTCTCAAATCAAGGACACCTTTTCTTTACCGGGAGGTTGTCTGGTCGCCCAAAAAATCTAGTCTGTCGCCGCCCAAAGTTGCTTGGAACCAACGAAGGGCAGCTAACCCAGGAGACTGCTGTAGCCAGTTCGAGGGCTAATGGAGGATTTTATCACTCCTTTGGCCGCTCTGACTTGTGATGTTTATCGGGGCGGCTAGTTTTTTGGGTTTCTTTGGAGACCTAAATTTGGAGTAATGACAACGGCAGAGCGCTTATTGAACGCTGGCTTTTGGCTGTGCGATTTCGCCTATGCATTT
>NZ_JBJPHU010000005.1:0-137343 GCF_052939515.1 Phormidesmis sp. 146-33 | reverse complement strand
GCTCAGAAAAAATGGCTGTTCATACTCCGTCCGCTTGCGGCGGAGCCTTTGATTGGGGATTAAGGATCTCTAGACTGTGCCTCCAACGGTACGATCCCCCAACCCCATTAAAAACTACCGTGTACACACAAGTCCGGAATCGCTTCGTTTCAATCGGCTTCAGCCCCCTAAATCCCCCAATCTGGGGGACTTTGACCCAGAGAGATTGCCTAGCATTCAAAGTCCCCCAATTTTGGGGGATTTAGGGGGCGAAGGGTCTCGGCAATGACGGATCAATCAACTTGTGTGTACACGGTAGACCCCATTAAAAAGGGGGCTAAGAAAAAGTTGCACCTTGCCTAGAAATGGGAATCGAGGCCGTTAAGTGACATCCACATCCGGGCTGGCTGACGAGGGTAAACTGTCCTCCGAGGGCGATCGCTCGTTCGCGCATTCCCCGCAGCCCAAATCCGGTTGTGTTCTGATCGGGGTAAAACCCTCTTCCATTATCCTCGACTCGCAGAATGATCTGATTACCACTTTCCTGTAGTTGAAGGGTAACTTGAGTCGCTTCGCTATATTTGCAAATGTTGGTCAAAGCTTCTTGGGCGATGCGGTAGAGGGCGGTTTTGATTTCCGTCGTGGGTCGATGTGAGAGATGAATGGTGCAGTCTGGGGCAATGCCTGTGGTGTGGTGAAAGTCTTCGACCAAGGTGGCGATCGCTTGCGCTAAAGACTTACCGCCGAGGGGATCAGACCGCAACGCCTGCACCGATTCTTGCACGTCTTGAATGGCTTTGGCGCTGAGTTTTTGGGCTTCGTTGAGAAATCGATCGGCGCGATCGGGCTGGCTTCTCAAAAATAGCTGTGCGTTTTCTAGCTGAATGCTTTGAGCGGTGAGGGTGTGCCCCAGGGAGTCGTGCATTTCGCGGGCGATGCGGTTGCGTTCTTGCAGGCTGGCTTGATCTTCGACCAGTTGGGCATATCGTCGAAGTTGGGTGTGGGCGATCGCAAGCTGACTGCGACTCTGACGCTCTGCTAACAACGCATAAACTAACGGGAACGCAAACACCAACGTTAAGCCAAACGACAACGCTGAACTTAATTGATAATTTAATGGGTTGGTGATCAGTTGTTCTAGTTTTGGTTGAATTTGTCCCAGCGATCGACAGGTCATCAAAATCGTCTGACTTCTAAAAAATACACTGTATAAAAACACTAAAAGCGTCAATCCTGCAACCGTCAAGCGACCCCAAAGAGCATAAATTTGACAACCGCGAATAACTGCAATCAGACCCAACAATGGAACAGGTGGAATACGGCTTTCTAACAAATTAGGAATCAAAATAATGGCAAATTCTAAACCTGTATAAATCAGCTTAGAAACCATGCGCGTCGGACGATAAAACCCGATCGCTCCAAAAACTGCAATACTCAAAACTGCAAACACCGAGAATTCTGGAGCCGGATAAACTGCCGCTGTTAGCAAGACATTCAGCGTGATCAGCCCCAGCAAAATCCACTCTAAATAGGGCAAAAGGCGAAAGGATTGGCTCGATGGTTGCATTCAGCGATTTTACAGGAAGGTTTTCTTCTCAGTTTATCTGAGCCATTGTTCGACTTCTACGACCAGATCGCCTAAATCAGGGCCCAACTCAATAGGAAAAACGTCCTAATTTAGATTAGTCCTTTTCTCCTAACAGGACTGGGACATCAGATCGATCTGACAGCTTGCGATCGCTCAGTACCATCAGGCTACAACTTCACACAAATTAGGAGAAGTCCCATGAGCTTTTTGAATCAAAAACTGCAAGCGATCGCGGGTGTTGTCTCCTTGATGGCGGCCTTGAGTGCTCCAGTGATGGCCGCCCCGACTGAGCCGCTCACCGGAGGCAGAACTTCGGTTCAACTCAGCAGTACGTTTGTGGATGCGCTGGTTTCTCTGCAAGTTGCACCGGGCGTTGTGGGCAGAGGTACTTTGGTGGATGGAGTCGTTTCGTTCCCGATTTCTGGTGGCGCGATCGACTTGGGCACTGTCAAAGCCGAAATCATTCACCGGGGCGGTTTGTCGCTCAAAGCAGGTGACACCACGGTTGAACTCACTGATTTCATCATCACCACGCTCGGCGAAAAGCCCGTCCTGACAGGATTGGTCACCGTCAACGATGGTCTGGCATTTCGGGCACCGCTGTTTGATTTGGCGATTTCTGGCGTGACTCCTCCGCTGACTCCGAGCAACGATCGCATTGTTTTGGACAAAGTAGGCGTAACGCTGACCGCCGAAGCAGCCGGGGCACTCAATCAAGTGTTTGGCGTGACTGCCTTTCAGGAAGGGCTGGCGATCGGGACGGCGCGTGTACGGGCGGGTGTTGCTCACTGATTCTCTAGCGCCGACTTAGAAAAGGGGGAAATGGTAACGCCTGAATGTGCGATCGTCCCCCAAAATTTCTCGCTGCGATTATCACTCCGGTCACCTTCTAAATTCCTTACCTGTGAGGAACTTTGAACCGAAAATCTTCTCTTAAAGTCCCCCAGATTGGGGGGTTGGGGGGCTGAAGCTTGACATCGAAGCGAAAATCTTGCATCGAATTTACATTCAAATCAGCACTGACTCAAACAATTTGAATCCTCGACTGATGATAGAAATCAGACATCGAGCGTTCAGTTTTGCTTAAGTCGGTGCTGTTTTTGGCGTTGCTGATTGGAGGGATGAATGCGTGGGAAGTGTCAATCTTTTCGCCCCCTAAATCCCCCAAAATTGGGGAACTTTGAACCTTGGGTTTCCCTCCGCTTTGGGGCAATTCATCCCACAACTCAGCAATGCCCTGTTTTTCGCAGATTTTGGTTGAAACTTACCGCAGTCTCTACTTGACGAGAATCAAAATTCCAGATATTCTCTCAAATCAAGGACATCTTTTCATCACAGGAAGGCTGTCTGGTCGCCCAAAAAATCTAGTCTGTCGCCGCCCAAAGTTGTTTGCACCAACAGAGGGCAGCTAACCCACGAGACTGACTCAGACAGTCCAGAGGGCTAATGGAGGATTTTATCACTCCTTTGGCCGCTCCGGCTTGTGATGTTCGTCGGGGCGGCTGGTTTTTTGGGTTTCTTCGGAAACTTAAAATTGGAGTACCCATCATGGCAGAGCGCCTTTTGAACGCTGGCTTTTGGCTGTGCGATTTCGCCTACGCATTCTTAGAATTGATTCAACGCCGTTTCCTTCCCGATACCATTCCTCGTTTCACGATTACTTCGCTTCGCATTCCGCTTCAGGATCTTTTACCTGACGTTGCCATTCCTCATTCTGATGAGTTTGAAATCCTGCGGGTGTTAATTATCGGTTCCTCTGACGGGGTAACGGAGACGATTCAAAATCTCCACGTTCGACGATTTGCGAATGCGACAGACTGGAGTCCTTTGTTGCCTGCGCCCTCGTTTGGTGAAGTGATGAGCATTCTGACTCGACAGCGACCAAGGTCAGACGATCGCTCTTCCTAAATCCACGTATCTAACCCCTTCTGACGTTGATTGTCTCCGTACTTGCGATCGCCTCGACACAATTGGTTCGACTGCGATAAAGCTCAATGAGCCGGATAAGTCTTCGGCTTTCGCCTACCAAGCTATCCGGTTCGGTTTTATTTTTGGAGGTTGTTGCCTTCCTCACCGGAACAGGTCTGGACTCTTCTAGATACGCCCAAACAATTCCCATTGTTCAGTTCTGACGTGAGAAGAGTGCTGGAAAAACCGAACACACCACCCGAAAACCGACATTGTAGTTGCGATCGGCGGGAGAGTTAGAGTTGCGGTTGGCAGCGCGACAGTTCGACGGAAGGTTGAACCACGAACCGCCCCGTAGTATACGTTGTTCACTAGTTCATACAAAATTTGAGCAGGTTTTGAGTTCACTTAGGGTTGTGTGATCTAATCATGCTGGCATTCGTAGTTGTGACTCGTCAGTGATTACAGAGACAAATCATGCTTGTTTAATAGACTTTAGAATTACGGTTTCTGAGAAAAGGATTGCTCAGTTTTTGTGTTTACAAATGTGTCTATCTTGTAGCAATTCATTACGTCCTATTTCCAATTACTACAGTTCATTCATAAACTAAGGGGCATGAGACGAAAGCCCATTCACCTGAAATTCGACGACTCATGGACACTGCATCAGACTCCTCCACGCTTGCCCTTGAGCAGTATCAAATTCTCAATAGTGAAGCTGAATCCTCATTTGATGATCTGGTGAGGTTAGCGGCTCAAGTTTGTCAGGTGCCGATCGCGCTGATCAATTTCATTGATGGCAAGCGGCAGTGGTTCAAATCAAAAATTGGCTTAGACGTGACCGAGCTTCCTGTAGAGGTGGGGTTTTGTCCCTGGTGTGTACAACAGCGTCAAGTGTTGGTGATTCCTGATGCGCTGGCAGATGAGCGGTGGGTTGACAATGGAGCCGTGGCGTTGGGAGTGCGATCGTATGCTGGAGTGCCGCTGATTACCCCGACAGGAGAAGCGATCGGAACGATCTGTGTGGTGGACGATGTGCCTCGTACTTTTACAACCAGTCAGCTAGAGAGCTTGCAGGCGTTGGGGCGGCAGGTGATCACTCAGCTAGAGTTAAAGCGGCATGTGCAAGTGTTGTCAGACGCGAACGTTGAGCAAAAACGAGTCGAAGCCGCGCTGCGGGAGAGTGAAGCTCGATTTCGGACGATGGCGGACAGTGCGCCTGTGCTGTTGTGGATTGCCGGAGTGGATGCCCGCTGTACGTTTTTTAATCAGTCTTGGCTAGAGTTTACGGGACGATCGCTGGCTCAAGAATGGGGCAATGGCTGGGCGGAGGGCGTTCATCCTGATGATTTGCAGCGGTGTATGGATACGTTTTTGACGGCTTTTCACGATCGCCGCAGCTTCAAAATGGAGTATCGGCTGAGACGGGCTGACGGAGACTATCGCTGGCTTTTGGATACCGGAACGCCCCGATTTGCGCCAAGTGGAGACTTTTTTGGCTACATCGGTTCTTGCATTGACATCATGGAGCGCAAGCAGGCAGAAGAAGAACTTGAGCGACAAAGTGTGAGTACGCGATTGTTTTCAGAAATTACGCTCAAAATTCGCCAGTCGCTACAGCTTGAAGAGATTCTGCAAATTACGGTGACGGAGATTCAGAAATTATTGCAGTCCGATCGGGTGTTAATCTTTCGGCTGTGGGCGGATGGATCAGGCAAAGTTGTGCAGGAATCCGTGGTTCCGGGCTATCCCGTGACGCTGGGAAAAGACGTTCTTGATCCCTGTTTTCAGCAAGATTATTGGAAAAGATATGAGCAGGGCAGGGTCAGCACGATCGAGGATATCAAAACCGCCAACATTCATCCCTGTCATCGAGCATTTTTAGAGCAGATTGCAGTCAAAGCGAATCTGGTGGTTCCAATCCTCTGTAGAGACGCGCTTTGGGGATTGTTGATTACGCATCAATGCGGCGAGACTCGGCAATGGAGCAGTTTTGAAACAGACTTATTACAGCAGTTAGCAAACCAGATTGGTATCGCCATTTCACAAGCAGAACTGCTAGAGCGAGAAACTCGACAACGCCAGGAACTGCTGCGATCGAACACTGAATTAGAACAATTTGCATATGTGGCATCTCACGATTTACAAGAGCCATTACGGATGGTGACAAGCTATTTACAACTGCTGGAGAGACGCTATAAAGATCGACTAGATACTGACGCAAATGAATTCATTGGATATGCGGTCGATGGCGCGATTAGAATGCAAGCGCTAATCCATGATCTGTTGAGTTTGTCTCGTGTCAGTACCCGTGGGCAACCCTTTGAATGGATTGACAGTACAATTTCGCTCAAACAAGCGATCGCCAATCTGCAATTCGTTATTGAGGAAAGTCAAGCGGTTGTGAAGTACGATCGCCTTCCTGACGTGATGGCAGACGCAAGTCAACTGACACAAGTCTTTCAAAATCTGATTGTCAACGCGATCAAGTTTCAGGGAAAAGGCATTGCCAAAATTTTGGTCAAGGCAGAACAGTTGGATCAAGACTGGCTTTTCTCGGTCAGCGACAACGGAATTGGCATTGAGGCGCAATATCACGATCGCATCTTTGTCATCTTTCAGCGGCTCCACTCGCGCGGTCAGTATCCCGGTACAGGAATCGGGTTGGCGATTTGCAAAAAAGTTGTAGAACGTCACGGCGGCCGGATTTGGGTCGAGTCAGCCCCCGCAGAGGGATCGACGTTTTGTTTTACACTGCCCGATCGAGGAGAAAAACCGCCATGATCACCCCACTGCCGATTCAAGTGCTACTGGTCGAAGACAATCCTGGGGATGCTCACTTGACGAGACTTGCCCTGGCAGAAGGCAAAATGCACATCAATCTCAGCATTGTCGAAGATGGAGTCGAAGCGATCGCGTTTCTCCGACGGCAAGACAGTTATGCACAAGCGCCCCACCCAGACTTGATTTTGCTCGATTTAAACTTACCCAAAAAAGATGGGCGAGAAGTGCTGGAAGAAATCAAAGCGGATCAGTTATTAAAGCGAATTCCAGTGGTCATTCTCACCACATCTCAGGCAGAAGAAGACATTATCAAAGCTTATAACCTCTATGCAAATTGTTATATCGCTAAACCTGTAGATTTTTATCAATTCATTAAAATTGTTCAATCGATCGAAGATTTTTGGTTCACGATCGTCAAGCTCCCACCAGAGTGAGAATTATGGCAGAACAACCCATTCAAGTGCTCTTGGTTGAAGACAATCCTGCGGACGTTCGGCTGCTACTGGAGATTTTGAAGGAATCTTCTAATCGATT
Source organism: Phormidesmis sp. 146-33 (assembly GCF_052939515.1). Taxonomy (NCBI): domain Bacteria; kingdom Bacillati; phylum Cyanobacteriota; class Cyanophyceae; order Leptolyngbyales; family Leptolyngbyaceae; genus Phormidesmis; species Phormidesmis sp. 146-33. The sequence continues at coordinate 130,550 of NZ_JBJPHU010000005.1, read as the reverse complement.
TGTTGTGACTCAGGTGGCTCGATTGGATGAGGCGATCAATCATCTGACGATCGCCAGCTTTGATGTAATTCTTCTCGATCTGACGCTGCCCGATAGCCTGGGGCTAGAAACCTTTCTCAAACTTCATCAACGGGTGTCTGCGATTCCGATCGTCGTTCTCACAGGGTTGGATGATGAAACGTTGACGTTGAAAGCGATGCAGGAAGGGGCACAGGATTATTTGGTCAAAGGAAAAGTCACCGGAGATTTGCTGGCGCGATCGCTACGATATGCCATTGAGAGACAGCGAGCCGAACAAAAAATTCGTGAACAAGCCGCTCTTTTAGAGATCACAACCGATGCAATGCTGGTACGCGATCTACAACACAAAATTGTATTCTGGAACAAAGGCGCAGAACGGCTGTTTGGATGGAAAGCGGAAGAAGCGATCGGTCAAAATGTCAATCAATTAATGTATCGCAAATCGTCATCGCAGCTAAAAGAGGCCGTGAACACTGTTTTAGAAAAAGGTGAATGGATTGGTGAACTAAATAAGATTACTAAATCAGGTCAAGAAGTGATCGTCGAAAGTCGCTGGACGCTAGTACGAGATGATGCCAAGCGACCAAAGTCAATTCTCACAGTTGATACCGATATTACTGAAAAGAAACAACTGGAAGCACAATTCTTCCGCGCACAGCGTTTAGAAAGTATTGGAACACTAGCGAGTGGCATTGCTCACGATTTGAATAATATTCTCACACCCATTCTCGCTGCCTCTCAACTATTGCCGCTCAAGCTCAAAAATCTGGACGATCGCAGTCAGCTTCTCCTACAGCTTCTCGAAACCAACGCCAAGCGGGGAGCGGATCTGGTCAAACAGGTGTTGTCTTTTACGCGCGGAGTCGAAGGTCGGCGCATGGTCTTGCAAACGAGGCATCTGATCGGAGAAATTGAGAGAACGATTCAAGAAACTTTTCCAAAATCAATCACGGTTTGTACCCACATTCCCAAAGATTTGTGGACGGTTTCGGGTGACAGTACTCAACTGCATCAAGTGCTAATGAATCTTTGTGTAAATGCGCGCGATGCGATGCTGTCAGGAGGGCTGCTGACGATTTCTGCTCAAAATCAATGGCTCACCGAAAACGACGCACGACTGAATTTTGAAGCGCAAGTTGGCCCCTACATTGTGATCAGCATTGCCGATACGGGAATGGGCATTCCTGAGAGCAATTTAGAGCGAATTTTTGAGCCATTTTTTACAACCAAAGAGTTAGGAAAAGGGACGGGCTTGGGGCTTTCGACGGTGGTCGGAATTGTCAAAAGTCACGGTGGGTTTGTGACGGTCAGTAGTCAAGAAGGGAAAGGCACAGAGTTTAAGGTGTTTTTGCCTGCGGTGATGGTTAGGGAGGCGCGATCGCAGGATGATTCAGAGCTTCGCAAAGGGGCATATAGTCTGATTTTGGTGGTGGATGACGAAGCCTCCGTGCGAGACAGTACGCGCATTGCCCTCGAAAGCTATGAGTATCAGGTGTTGACGGCGACGAATGGACGAGAAGCGATCGACCTGTATGCCCGATATTCTCAAGATATTCGGCTGGTTTTGCTCGATTTGATGATGCCTGTGATGGATGGGCCAGAGACGATTGCTATCCTAAAGCGCATGAATCCTGAGATAGAAATTGTGGCAATGAGCGGCTTGTCTTCTAAGAGCATGATCGGGGAAGCGGCGGCGGCGGGAGTGCAGCGTTTTTTGTCAAAGCCATTCACCGTTAGAGAGTTGTTGGGCACGTTGCAAGAGGTGGCGTTGCTGAATGTTGAGTTGAATGTTGAGCGGTAGAGATTGACCTTGTTTAGCGTGAAGTTTTGGCGTGAATTTGGATGAGTTGTTTTGCTGCGTTGCTCAAGTCTTCTGCTCCCCAAGCTGCCAATTCTGGGAGACTTTAAAGACAAGAGTTTTGATTCAAAGTCCCTCACTCGTGGGGGATTTAGGGGGCTGCCCAGAGCGATCACCGCAGCGAAAGATTTCACCGAATTCACGTTAAGAGAAGGCTTTTAGTTTAGCGTGAATTCGACAAAGTTTTTTCGCTTCGTGATTCAGCACTTTCGCCCCCCAACCCCCCAATCTGGGGGACTTCCGGACGGGATTTTTTGCTCAAAGTCCCTCACTCGTGGGGGATTTAGGGGGCTGCCCGGAGCGATCACCGCAGCGAAAGATTTCATCAAATTCACGTTAAGAGAAGGCTTTTAGTTTAGATTCAGGTTGTGTTGAAAGCGATCGCTCATTAAATTTGCGATCCACCGTCTTCCAATTTTTGGCGCTGTCGGGTCAGAATGCTCATCACTTCGCCAAACGAGGGGGCAGGTAACAAGGGACTCCAATCGGTGGCATTCGCAAATCGTCGAACGTGTAGGTTTTGAATCGTCTCAGTTACCCCGTCTGAGGAACCGATAATTAGCACCCGCAGGATTTCAAACTCATCAGAGTGAGGAATGGCAGTGTCAGGTAAAAGATCCTGTAACGGAACAAGAGATGAAACGCGAAACGGAATGAATCGGGGAATAGAATCGGGAAGAAATCGAAGTTGAATTGCTTCTAAAAATGCGTAGGCGAAATCGCACAGCCAAAAGCCAGCGTTCAAAAGACGTGCCATCGTAATTACTCCAAATTTAGGTCTCCGAAGAAACCCAAAAAACTAGCCGCCCCGACGGTCATAACAAGTCAGAGCGGCCAAAGGAGTGATAAAATCCTCCATTAGCCCTCCGGACTGCCTGTACAGTCTCGTGGGTTAGCTGCCCTCTGTTGCTGGTAACAACGTTGGGCGGCGACAGACTAGATTTTTTGGGCGACCAGACGACTTTCCCGTAACGAAAAGATGTCCTTGATTTGAGAGAATATCTGGAATTTTGATTCTCGTCAAGTAGCTGTTTCAGCAATGTTCAAAAATTGTTTTTGCTGCGTTGTTGAGATCTGCTGCCCCAAAAACGAAGCAAAAAAACTTCATCGAATTCACGCTAATAAAGCAAACTTTCGATCTCTTTGGGAGTGAAGGGATTTTTGCCTTTTTTGAGTGCGGCAATCCAGCGTTTGCGTTTGGGCTGATTTGAGGGGTTATTTGTCCAGGCGATGTAAGCCTCAAAGTCGGCGATCGCTCCCCCTCGATCGCCCATCATGGCTCTAGCAACTCCACGGCTGTCACGGTGATATCCCACTTCGGCGGGAGGTGAGAAGGCGACGGCTTTTTCGCAGGCATCCATCACTTGGGCGGCTTGTCCATGAAGACTGCCATACCAGCAGAGATTGTCCCAAGAATCAACGGAGATTTTGAGCGTGAGATCGAGTTGTTTGGCGCGGTTAAACTGAGCGATCGCTTGTTTGACTTCTCCCTGTTGCACCAATTCTTCCGCTTTTGTAATCAAAGAAACGGCTGCAACCTGTCTAGCTCTGAGTCTCGGATCGAAGTTCAGGTCAGCACCTAGCTTTTGAGCGGTTTGGAATTTAGCGATCGCTTCCTCAACTTTGTCAGCTTTCGCCAGGTCTTCCCCTTCTGAAATCAGGCGTTCTCCTTCGCCTCGATCGGCCAATCGTTGAGCCATTGTCTCAGCATTCAAATCGAGTTGAGGATTCCATTCTTTGGCTTGTTGAAACTGAGCGATCGCTGCTTTTACGTCTCCAGTTTTTGCGAATTCTTCTCCCCGTCTCATTAATGTTGCAGAAGCTTGAGCTAGAAGTGTAGAATTTTGACACGTCGTGATGTCTTTTAGCGTTTCAGGATGATTGAGCAGATAATCTTTGAGCCAATCACAGCTACGAGTGACCAAACGATTAAAATCTGATGTTTCAGTATTCCAAAAGCTAATTTTATTGTCATTATTCACTGAGGCGAGAAGTTGACCATCTGGACTAAATGCAATGCTGCTAATGTCAGCGGTCTCATTTGCTTCGATCGTCTTCAGTTCCTGTCCTTCCAGATTCCAAAATTTGATCGTTTTATCTTTGCTGGCAGACACGAGTGTTTTACCATCTGGACTAAATTTCAAATCCTGAATTCTAGCCGTGTGTCCTTTCAGCGTTTTAAGTTCCTGTCCATTCAGATTCCAAAACTTGATGGTGGAATCGTTTCCACCCGACACCAACCACTGACCATCGGGGCTAAAGCGCACTGCACCAATCCAGTCACTGTGCCCTTTCCAAGACTTGAGAACTTGACCCTTGAGATTCCATAGCTGAATGGTGCCCCGTTCATCTGCCGAGGCGATCGTTCTCCCATCGGGGCTAAACTGAGCACTGTTGATAGAGGTGTTGTGTGCTCTAAAGATCTGGAATTTCTGACTTTGCAGGCTCCACACCCGCAGCCCAGATTCTACATAGTCCCCAGTCACCACGCTTTGACCATCAGGGCTGAGGCTCAGTTCAGGAATGCCCGATGGCTGTCCTCTAAACGTTTTGAGGAGGCGACCATCAGATGTCCAAAGTTTTAGTGACGAGTCGGGATAAGTTGTGTAGCCATCGCTGCTGGTGAGCAGGGTTTTCCCATCTGGGCTGAACCGAAGTTGAGTCACAATCTTTTCGTGTGCAGCGAATGTTTTAATTTCTTGCCCTGAGCGTTTCAACAATTTCACCCGTCCGTTCTCTCCAGCGATCGCCATTACCTTTCCATCTGGGCTAAATTCAATTACTTTGATTCCATCAACGCCTTTCCCTGACAGCATTTTGAGTTTCTGATCTTGCAGATTCCAAACTCTGATCGTTCCTTCCCAACTAGCAGAAGTAATCGTTTTCTCGTCTGGGCTAAACTTGACGCTCATCGCCTGACTGTTCATTTCATTGATCGTCTTGAGTTTTTGCCCATCTACTGTCCAAATCTCGATCGTGCGTCCATAAGTCGTAATCGCGATCCGTTTGCTGTCGGGGCTAAACTGGACTCTTGCAATCCAATTACTATCGGTCGCCAAACTACCATCTCGCAGCGATTGCAACAAACGACCTTCTCGGCTCCAAAGCTTGACGGTTTTATCCAGGCTGGCAGTCGCGATTAGCGCTCCGCGCAACTCCGAAGGAACCGTCTTGCCATCAGGACTAAACCCAACGCTAGTCACATCGGCTTTGTGCCCCTTCAAGGTTTTGATTAACCGCCCTTGCATGTCCCAAAGTTTCACCGTTTTGTCAACGGCTGCGGCGATCGTTTTCCCATCGGGACTGAAAGCAAGATCGTTGGGGTAAACACTCCGAAGATTGAGCAGTTCTCGACCCTCTAAACTCCACAGCTTAATTGCACCCGTTGAAGTGCTAAAGATAAAAGTCTTCCCATCGGGGCTAAACCGAAACGCTCCAGCACCTCTCATTTCAAAAGACTTCAATTCTTTGCCGTCGATGCTCCAAAGTTTGATCGTGCCATCTTTACTGGCGGTGATCAGCTTTTTTCCATCGGAGCTAAAACTCAAACCCGTGATCTGGTCGGAATGTCCTTTAAGCGTCTGAAGTTTCTGACCATCAGTACTTTGTAGCTTCACTTCTCCTTGAGCATTGCCCATTGCCACCAGTTTTCCATCGGGGCTGAAATTGGCGATCGTCACCCCCGGTTTTCCCTCAATGCGGTTTTGTTCTTGGGCACCATAGATTGCTTGTTGTAAGGTCGATCGCACTTGATTTTGAGTCTCAGAATCCGCCCAGGTTGAGGACTGCACCAAACTAACCGCCTTTAATGCCGTCACCAACGCATCCAAATCTTGATTGGAGTGAAACAACGCATTCGAGGACGTGCTGAGGGCTTTTATCTCATTCACTCTGGCAATTTTGCGACTCGTTTCTGCGGTCTGGTATTGCCGAAATGCAAAGATTCCTAATCCTGTAGCAATCACCAAACCACTCATCACAGCAATCAACGCTGCATTGGTCGCCTGACGTAATTTTTTTTGTTTAGCAACTTCAGCTTTTTGTCGATCGATTTCTGCTTCCTGTTCAGCAATTTCAGCTTTGCGGCTGGCGTTAATGTATTCGCGTTGCAAATCTGTCGATCGTGGCTCCTTTTCAGCGTTCTGCGTCAACCATTGAATCGTTTCTTCTAACTCACTACCTTGAAGTAACAAATCTGGATTTTTGTTTTTGTTTTGCCATTCGATCGCATGAGTCAAAAGTCGAGTGTGTTGCCGAACATGATCCAGATCCGTGTCGATGGCTTTTAGCAACGATCGCAGTCCCGTTTCAAAATCATCTTGCGATCGCAAGAATAGCCAATTGTGCTTTCTCAGCGTCGGATAAACCCGCTCAATGTCAAAATCATCCCGCCAAACCACAGGCACCAATCGCTTGTGATGACGAACTGCATGAGCAATCTCTTTGCAACAGATTTGAGACGCGATCGAATCAGGACTGATCACAAACACAAACGTCTCAGCGGCTTCGATTCCAGCTTCAATTGCCTGCCACCAATCAGCCGTCAGAGGAATGTCTTGCCAATCGATCCAAACCTCACGATCTTGTTTGCTCAGTGCCGTATACAACGCCTGAACGAATGGTTTATCTTTACGAGAATAGGAGATGAAAACGTCAGCCATGCGCTTTTCTCCAATAGGCCAGTAGCATTTATTTCACCGTATCAGAAACGCTCTCCGGAATGCTGACTGATCACCACTCGAATTCAAAGTCCCCTAGAATTGGCAGATTGGGAGGCAGAAGGTCTAATCAACGCAGCGAAAAAACTGGCGTTGCTGAATCAGGGGATGAATTGCCCCAAAGCGGCGGGAAACCCAAGGTTCAAAGTCCCCCAAAATTGGGGGATTTAGGGGGCGAAAAGATGAACACTTCTCACAGATTCATCCCTCCAATCAGCAACGCCCAAATTGACAGCTTTCTAACACTGAGTTTTGCCGCTTTCCTCGATCGCCCCTTGAGAAAAAACTCGAACGATCGTATCGCCGCTCACCGTCCCTAAATACTCACCATTTTGGTTAAATGCCACCAATCTCACATCTTGTTCATGCTGAAGACAGGCAATTTGCTGACCCGTTTTGCTATCCCAAACACGCGCGATCGGATCATTACTCGCGGTCACAAGCTTCCGTGCATCTGGGCTAAACGCAACAGAACTGACAGCCCTTGACTGCGACAACCTGTACATCAGTGTGCCATCCAAAGACCAAACGCTGACCGTGCGATCGCGGCTTGCCGTTGCCAAATATTCACCGTTGGAACTGAAGGCGATCGCCGTTAACGTTTGAGAATGTGCCCGAAATTCTCTAATTGACTCGAACGCTTGAGGTGCGACTTTCCAAATCTCCAAACTGCCGTCAGCCCGCGCACAGGTCAAAAGCTGAGAGTCTGGACTAAATTTAATCTTCACCGCTTGGCGTTGTTTTTGGCTAAAAATCAGGTTGCCGCTTGTCACATGCCAGACGAGTAACGTCGTATCGGCACCGATCGCCGCCATATAGTTGCCATCAGGACTCAATTCGACAATTTGGGGGTCGAGTCCACTCAAGAGCGCAAGCGCATTGGCAGGCAGTGCATCCAGTCCCAGTTTTAAGGTCAAGACTCCCTGGGCAGCCTGCAAATTTTCTTGTCGCAGCAGCGCATTTTCTTGACTGGTTTCTCGATTGGCTTGAGAGGCAAGCTGACGAGCAAAGGCGATTTTGTTTTGTGCATAAGCAACCTGTCGCTGTTGAATGGCAAACCCACGCTGCTGAAACGCATAAGCAGCCACAGACAACGCAAAGATTGAGAAAACCGCAACCCCAATCGTTTGATTTCTCTGTCGCCGAATTTCTAGCGTTTGTCGAGCATTTTCAACCTCCAAACTGGCCATCACATAAGCCCGTTGCAGACCAGTCGGGCGCGGCTCTTTGGCTTCAATGTCTGATAAACGTTGGACGATCGCTGTTAACTCACTGCCTCGTAAAAGTAAATCAGAATTGCGATTTTGCGTCTCCCATTCGATCGCTCTGACCAACATGCGAGTGTGTTGTTTGACGTATTCTAAATCGGTGTCGATCGCCGTCACCAACAACCGAAACGCTTGCTCAAAGTTATCTTCTGCTCTAAAAAATAACCAGTTGTGTTTCGCCAAAGCCGGATGAATCTGCTGGGTGTCAAACCCCTCACGATGAACGATCGGCACCAGTCGTTTATGACATTTGACGGCGTGATCAATCTCCTCTCGACAGACTTTGGAGGCGATCGAATCGGGACTGACCACAAACACAAACGTATCGGCCGTCTCAATTCCAGATTGGATTTCCTGCCACCAGTCAGCCGTCAGCGGAATGTCTTCCCAATCAACCCAGGTTTCGCGATTTTGCTGAACCAGCGCCGCATGAAGCGCTCTCACGAAGTCCTTATCTTTGCGCGAATATGAAATGAACACGTCAGCCATGCGAGTCTCCTATCGAAGAGAGAGGCTTCTAGTTGCAGCAGTTTTTCTAAATAAACGAGACACCTCTTCAAATAGTAATGGGGACTGTTGGCTTCTTGAGAAAATTTCTAGCAGTGAGCGATCGTCCTAACTTGATTTTCTCCAATCCCCATGTGCAAAGGCGAAAGAACAGCGTATCGTGGTTCAGGGGATCTTCCATTATTTGAGCGCTTTGAGGACGAAAAAACTGTGACGGGCAACAATCCTACAGATGCGGTCGTGGCTTCAGAAGGCGGAATCGGCGGCAGTGTCAAAGAGCATTACTGGAACTGGAAAGACAAGCCGATCGTGACCACTTACGAAGTCCTGGGAGAAGGAAAGCCCATTTTATTGTTACCGTCTCTGAGCAGCGTTTCGAGTCGATCGGAAATGCGCGGACTGGCCCAACGTCTGTCTCAAAAGTATCAGGTCGTTGCGCTCGATTGGGTGGGGTTTGGCGACTCTTCGCGGCTGGCGATCGCTCACACACCTGCACTTTACGAATCTTTTTTACGCAATTTCATCCAGACCATCTTCTCTGAACCTGTCGTCGTCGTGGCTGCTGGACATTCGGCCGCCTACGTGATGGAGATCGCTGCAAAAGCCTATCGCAGTTCAGCTCCTCCCTGGCGCTGGGTGGTGTTAGTGTCTCCAACTTGGCGCGGGCCGCTACCAACTGCAATGGGAGAACACCGCCGCTTTTATCGAATTTTGCAGCTTTTGATTAATTTGCCGATCGTCGGTCAACTTCTCTACTTTTTGAATACAACCCGTGGCTTCTTAAAGTTGATGTACGGTCGGCACGTTTTTGCAGAAAAGCAGCACATTACACCAGACTTAATTCGCCAAAAGTGGCAAACCACCAAACGCCGAAATGCCCGATTTGCCTCAGCAGCCTTTGTCACAGGCGCGTTAGATGCCGTCAAAAAAAGAGAAGCGTGGTTCAATTTATTTCAGCCGCTACCGATTCCCGTTCTGATGGTGATTGGTGAAAAAATGCCTCACAAATCTCGCGCCGAAGTAGAAGTGCTGGCTCACTTTTCGGGCGTACAAGTTCATCGAATGCCCGGTTCTCTCGGTCTCCACGAAGAATACCCCGAAGAATTAGCCCAGGGAATTCTGCCATTTTTAGACAAGTACCTCTCCTAAACCAGCAAAGGACAGAAGTAGTACTTTTTCCGACTCCTGCCCTTTAGAAAGTTTGTATCCCCAAAACTTAAGCAACTTTAAGCCGAACTCTTATCTTAAAGTCCTCCAGAATTGGCAGTTTGGGAGGCAGAAGAACTAAACACCGAAGCGAAAAACCTCCGTCCACTAAAACCACTCATCCGTCGCCTCGTCCTTTGTGTTCGTATTCCGACGTGGCGTTTCGCGGGTGAAATTCATGTGAATCGATCGGGTCTGTTCATCATCCGCAGCGACGGCCAAAATCGGGTAGTCGATCACGCCATCCTGGAAGGACATCTGAAAGCGGAAAGTGCCATCCGAGTTGAGTTTCACAGGTTGTCCAGCGATCGTCACTTTGGCATCCGGTTCCGTCGCCCCATAAACAATCAGTTCAGCATCAGCCACTAACCAAAATTTGCGAGGACGAATCGGCGGCATTGATGCCCCAAATCCGGCTCCAGACATACCAATTCCCGACATGCCGATTCCCGACATCCCCATCCCAGGCAGATTTAGCAATCCAACACCAGGAGCGATCCCCATTCCCACACCCGACGGGAAGATAAACGAGCTAATTGCCTGTTGAGGCACCTGTTGCATCGAGCCAAACAGCGAACCTGCAATCCGTTGAGCTTCGACCCCTTGAGCCATGCCAAAGATTTTCTCGTAAATAGGATTGGTTGGCATTGCCGCAGCACGAGTCTCCGGTGGCACCAACTCCAGAAACGTCTTGCCGCGCAGATCTTCTTCCCAGGCGATCGTCGAAAACTGGTCTTCAAACCAGTCAGACGGGTAGATCGGCGGAATTCGCACCGGAAGCGATCGTGCCAGCATTAACCAGCGACCGTCAGCCGTCAAATAGCCAATCTCAGCCAGATACTCTCGATCGCTCACCGGAATTGCAAGATACCAGTCTCGCGCCAACTCATCACAATCAAACTGCTGCAAGCTATGTGGCTTTTGATGATCAAGGTCAACATCGGTCACGTCATAAAGCCGCAAAACGAGATTTTGACCGCCCTGCTGCCGGAGTTGCATTCGGTGTTCGATCGGCACATCCCAATAGGCATAAGCCCACTGAGGGTCGCGAGGTAACAAGACAATTCGGCTCTCTCCATAGCCATCGGGCAAGTCAGGCAGTCCTTCATCGACGGTGGCTAACGTTTCACTGGTGAGGTCAGTTTGTCCAACATCAAATTTGGCAGCTTCGACAGTCGCTTGAGAACGATCGGTTGGCAACGACCAGGCGGCCGCTCCTGCGGTAAGGGCGGCACCTCCGACGATCGCCGCCACTCCAGGCAACCCTGGCGCAACGCCCCCAACTCCTTCGGTCACTCCCAACGTCGAAGGCTCAACAATGGCGACCTCTGCCTCCGAAAGGTCTAATACCGTTGCGTCTTCGTCCACTGTCACGGTCGTTGATTCATTTACGGTTCCTTCAGAATCCGCGTCCACGATCGCTTCTAGCTCATCCAATTCTGTAATCGTGTCCAGGGTAACAAGGGGTTCCTCATTTAAATTTGCCGTCTCCAGCGTTGACGCTTCTAAGTCTGGTGAGGCAGAAGACGGATTTTGACCAGAGCGAGTTACCCAGGCGGCTCCCGTTACCAGGGCGGCTCCTCCTGCGATCGCTCCGACATCTGTTAGAGACAGTCCGGGATCTGGAGAAGACGCTGTTGTCGCTGACGATTCACCGTCTAAAAGCTCTGGAGCAACCAACTCCCCTTCTACAGGCGTAACGTCTATCGAGCTATCAATGCTTGAATCAGCGATCGCAGCAGGTTCCCCCTCAATTTCAGAGGTTGTCAGATCAGTTGAAGCGCGATCGTCTCCCATCATCCCCAACGCACCTGCTCCCAGCGCTGCACCCCCTAAAAGTTCGGGAGAAATACTGCCAGTCGCTCCAGAAGCGGGCTGAACTTCTGCAATTGCGGCTCTATCTGAATTGATCACCGATCCCGCTCTAGAAGCAGGGTCAACCGTTTCGCTAGGGGGGCTGGATTCACCAGGCAAAATGGGCGGGGTCACCTCTGAAGTCGGGGGAGTGATCGTCTCTGATTCTGAATCTCTCTTACCAAACAGCCACCACAGCAGCAGTCCAATCAACCCTAATGGCAACAGCCACCACAGCCACGGCGGAACTCCTCCCTCGTTGGTTGGACTAACTGCCCCTACGGTGCCTCCGGTTGAAGGAGCCTGCGCCACCTCTAGGGAAGCCGTTGGGCTAGGAGCGGCAACCGTCGGAGAAACGACCGGACTGGGAGAAGCCGTTGCGTTAGGAGACACGGCTGGGCTGGCTACTGGACTAGCAGCAGCATTGAGTGAGCTGGCAACGCCTGCTGCGCCTAGACTTCCTGCGGCGATCGCGCCTGGATCTGCTTTTGCAGACTGAATGGCTTGCTGTCCATCGGATGCGGTTGCGTAGCCCAAAAATGCGGCAACTGCTGGACTGGGCGTTCCTTTGTAAACGTAAGCCAAAGGCTGCGAGAAGGGATACCGGGGATCATCAGGCAGCGTGTTGTGCATCAAAAGCGGTCGGATTCCTGGAGTGTCAAGCGCTTGACTGGCGATCGCATACCCAATTCCATCGGTTCCCAGTTTAGGAATTACTGTTCCCGTACTGTCTTCCGCAACAGGTTGGGCCGTCGTGCCTGTCTTAAATTCAGCACTTTTGAAAACAGGATAGTTACGAAAAGCCTGCCGAGTATCGCTAACTTCGGGACGATCAATCACCCGAATCGCACCCGGAGCGCCACTAACTTCTGACCAATCGGTGATCTCGCCGCGAAAGATTTTAGCGTACTGATGAATCGTCAAACTCTTGTTAAACGGATTCTCTGTGCTGACGACGATCGCAATTTTTTCTCGCCCCACCGGAACGGACACTAACCCCTGCGCTTTCTCTTCCGCAGTTAGAGGGCGACCAATCCCCACCAAATCTACCTTTCCATCGATCAGGGCTTTGAGGGCAGCAGGGGTGCCTGCATATCCGACATTTACGGCTGTCCCAGAAAATTGAGTTTCAAAGCGCTGCTTGAGAGCCTGGTTGACTGCGGCCATGCTGCTTGAGCCGTCAATTCGCACAGTCGTGCCTTTGGGAACTGTGGTTGGCAGCGAAAAGGCTGGGGAAGGACTTGCTGTCTGGGCTACAACAGGTGCGATCGTCGCTGCGATCGGAGGAGCAGTCGTGACCAGGGCAGCCAGTAGCGCCCACTTGAGAATTGAGGAATCTTTTTTTTGCAGCATTGGACTTAACGCAACTCACACAGGGTCAGGTTGAAACTCATTGTCACAAAAGACGAGCTAATTATATAGTCCTCGATTTTTCTCAAGGTTTAACCAGACATCTTCTCAGATTAAAAATTTTGTTTTAAAAAGTGCGATCAAAGTGCGATCAAAGTGCGATCAACTCTGTAAGCACCCTACAAGAAGTCACCAAAAATTGAAACCAAAATTTCCAATACGCTGGTTTGCTACCTTGAGAACTGATCGTCCTTTTCTCTTTCCAAAACCCTGAATGCTGACCTTTTATTACAATCCGCTGTCGCCCAATGTTCGTCGAGTCTGGCTGGCGCTACTCGAAAAAGACATTCCATTTGAGCCAGTGTTAGTGGAGCTAAACGGCGATCAATTGCAGCCAAAATTTCTGACTGTCAATCCGTTTCATCACATTCCAGCGATCGTTGACGATGGTTTCACAGTTATTGAGTCTCTGGCGATTCTCGATTACCTGGAAGCAAAGTATCCAACGCCTTCACTTTTACCCCAAGACGCACAAGGATTGGCGATCGTTCGCATGACCCAGATGGTTACCGTCAATGAGCTTTTCCCAGAAGTGATTACTTTGATTTGCGAGAGTGAAGCGTCTCCTCAGTTTGAGCAAGCAACTCAACAGGTTAATCAAGTGCTGAGTTTTTTGGGTATGCTGCTGGGCGATCGTCCCTACTTTGGCAGTCATCAACTCACGCTTGCAGATATTGTTGCAGGAACGATCGTTCCCTTGCTTCCTCGACTGGGGATTTCGCTTGCTGCTTATCCTCAGATGGAGTCTTGGCAACAGAGAATCGAGAATCATGGCAAAAAACTCAATTAGATGATGCACAATTCACACGGTTTAGACGGAGAGTCAACGTTTTAGTGAGACTGCGGCGGCGATCGCTACTCAGTTCTTCAAAAAGAGAACCCCTCCTCCCCATCAAATAAGGCAGCGCCTCTTCAAGAACCGTATTCCACATCAGGACTTGTTAGAACGGGTTGCGATCGCCCTTCTATGACCAGTCAAAACTAAAAATATAAGCATTACTTATCACAAACATCAGAGAAGTCATACTATACATTTCTTAACAATCCCGTTATTGTAATGGCATACATTCCGTTCCACCAGGAACATTACCCCGTAATTATTCACCATGACGACAACACTACAGAGACGCGAAAGCGCCAACCTGTGGGAGCAGTTCTGCTCCTGGGTCACCAGCACCGAGAACCGCCTGTACGTAGGCTGGTTCGGCGTATTGATGATCCCCACCCTCCTGTCCGCAACCATCTGCTACATCATCGCCTTCATCGCCGCACCGCCCGTGGACATCGACGGCATCCGCGAACCCGTTGCTGGCTCCCTGATGTTTGGCAACAACATCATCTCCGGTGCCGTAGTTCCGTCCTCAAACGCGATCGGCTTGCACTTCTACCCAATTTGGGAAGCCGCATCCCTAGATGAATGGCTATACAACGGCGGTCCGTACCAACTGGTCGTCCTGCACTTCCTGATCGGCATCTTCTGCTACATGGGACGCGAATGGGAACTGTCCTACCGCCTAGGAATGCGCCCCTGGATCTGCGTTGCCTACTCCGCCCCTGTTGCAGCCGCGACCGCCGTCTTCCTGATCTACCCGATTGGACAAGGCAGCTTCTCAGACGGAATGCCCCTGGGAATCTCCGGCACCTTCAACTTCATGCTGGTATTTCAAGCCGAGCACAATATCCTGATGCACCCCTTCCACATGCTGGGAGTCGCCGGAGTGTTTGGCGGCAGCCTGTTCAGCGCCATGCACGGGTCATTGGTCACCTCCTCACTGGTGAGAGAGACGACCGAGAACGAATCCGCGAACGCAGGGTACAAGTTTGGGCAAGAAGAAGAGACCTACAACATCGTGGCAGCGCACGGCTACTTCGGGCGGTTGATCTTCCAATACGCCTCCTTCAACAACTCGCGTTCCTTGCACTTCTTCCTGGGTGCCTGGCCCGTCGTCGGCATCTGGTTCACCGCCCTGGGCGTGAGCACGATGGCATTCAACCTGAACGGGTTCAACTTCAACCAGAGCATCATCGACTCGCAGGGACGGGTGATTGGCACCTGGGCGGACGTGATCAACCGGGCGAATCTAGGGATGGAAGTGATGCACGAGCGCAATGCTCACAACTTCCCCTTGGACTTGGCTGCTGGGCAAGCGGCTCCTGTGGCCCTGTCTGCTCCCGCTATCAACGCTTAGTCCTGACTGACGCTTGAAATGAGAAGCCCTCCAGCGATGGGGGGCTTTTGCTATGAAGTTATTAGACAGTAAGACGAAATATGAGATCGATTCGAGGTAGTGTATTCTCTTTCTTCCCAAAGCAAAGGGCTGATGTCTCTGCATAACCCTCAAAAATTTCTGTTCTTTTCTAGTATCAATTTTTACTAAAATTCTTCTCCAAATCCGTTAAGGTCACGGGTAAGTGTTATCCATAATACAAAATTCATGCGTTTAGAGCAGTTGCAGGCATTTCTGTCCGTAGCCGAAACTGGGAGCTTTCAGCAGGCTGCTCGTAAGTGTGACGTGACGCAATCTACCATTAGTCGGCAGATTCAAAGTCTCGAAGCAGAACTAGGGTTGCCATTGCTGCACCGCACGGCTCAAGCAAAATTGACTGTCGCAGGCGATCGCTTTCTCCCCCACGCTCGTAAAATTTGGCATGAATGGCGCACCGCTTCTCAAGAACTCGCTGATCTCTTAGAAGGCAAGCAGCCCGAACTTTGTGTTGCTGCAATTCACTCAGTTTGTGCATTTCATCTGCCGCCTGTGCTTCAGCAGTTTTGCCAACAATATCCAGAAGTTCAGCTACGAGTCACTTCCCTGGGCAGCGATCGCGCCCTCAAAGTTCTCAAAGATGGGCTGGTGGATCTGGCGATCGTGATGAACAACCGTTTCCTGACAGCTAGTCCCGATATGGTGGTTGATCCGCTTTATGATGAGCCAGTCAAAATCTTGATGTCGGCCAACCATCCGCTCACTCAATACGCTGAAGTGCCCTGGTCAGAGTTGGTGCGGTTTCCCCAGGTGGTTTTTAAAGATGGATATGGGATGCAGCGACTGGTACAAGAACAATTCCAGCGTCAGGGAGCCGTTTTGAATGCGGTTCTCGAACTCAATACACTGGATGCTTTTCGGGGGATTGTCCGGCAGGGTGAACTGATTGCGCTGTTGCCCCAGGGAGCTATTCAGGATGTCCATCACGACCCGATGCTGGCCGTGCGATCGACCACTGACCCCACCATTATTCGCCAAGTTGTCTTAGTCACTACTCAAGATCGGCTACAAATTCCTCCAATTCAGCGCTTTCGTCAGCTTGTTCATGAATTGATGATTCCCGCCAGTATGGTTGCAGAAAATACGGTTGCTCGATCGCCCAGAGCGGTAGTCTAAAGTCACACCGAATCGAGCCAGTCTGGAGAAACCCTTAAGTTTGGTTGAATGGGATTATGAGCAACGAATTTAGAGCGCTACTGCGAAAAGTGGGCAGCGGCCCTCATACCAGTGAAGATTTGAGCCGGGTAGAAGCAGCGGCCGCCACTCGCATGATCTTGCTACAAGAAGCAACCCCTGCCCAGATTGGCGCTTTTATGATTGCCCATCGCATCAAGCGCCCGACTGGAGAAGAGCTGGCGGGAATGCTCGACGCTTATGATCTGTTAGGCCCAAAACTTCAACCGATCGCGGCTTCCTATCCAGCGACCGTGTTCTCGATTCCTTATGATGGGCGATCGCGCACGGCTCCCATTTTACCGATCACGACGTTGATTCTCGTTGCGGCAGGCGTTCCTGTGATTTTGCATGGGGGCGATCGGATGCCTACCAAAGAAGGCATTCCCCTGATCGAATTGTGGAATAGCTTGGGCATCCATTGGGAAAAGCTGTCTCTTGCTCAAGTTCAGCAGGTTCTGGAAGCGACAAAACTTGGGTTTGTTTATGTGCCCAATCACTTTCCTCTAGCACAAGGAATCGTGCCCTATCGCGACCAGATCGGCAAGCGTCCTCCCTTCTCGACGTTGGAGTTGATGTGGTCGCCCTATGCGGGTGAAACGCATTTAGTGAGTGGCTTTGTGCATCCGCCGACCGAGAACATGTTTCGTGAAGCGTTTGCCCTGCGGGGATTGCAGCATTTTACGACCGTCAAAGGGCTAGAAGGGAGTTGTGACTTGCCTCGCGATCGTACTGCTATCATCGGTCTCAACACGCCGACTCACCCGTCAAACCTCACCAGTGAAAGTACGTTTGATCGGCTACATCTGGTTCCTCGTGAGTTTGGGTTTGCGGGCAAGGAAGTCGCGATCGCATCCCCTGACGATCTAATCACCAGCTTTCAAACCGTCTTGCAGGGCAAACCCTCTGAGATGATGCAGGCTGTCCTGTGGAATGGAGGATTCTATCTGTGGCGGTGTGGAGTCTGCTCTGACATTCAAGCAGGATTCTCACTGGCGGAGGCTCTTCTCTCTCAAGGCAAGGTCGCTCAAACTCTCAAGCAGATCATTGCGGCTGTCGATGCGGCTAGTGCTGTGTCAAGCAGAGATTAGGGATTCTGTTCTCTTTGCTAACGGGCTAAACTACGGGCAAAATCATGCCTTCTCGCGCCAATAGGCTATTGGGAAACATCGTTTGCACCTCGGCTTCTACCTGATCGAGAAAATCATCGTCGTGGTTAGGGTCGTGGTGAAACATCACTGCCTTCTTGACCCGGGCCGCTTCTGCAACTTTCAGCGCTTCTTGCCAGGTAGAATGTCCCCAGCCGATCTTGGGAGTTTTGGTATCGTAGTATTCTGTGTCGGTATAGCAAGCGTCGTAAATCAAAACGTCTGCGTCGCGGGAGAGATACACCAGATCTTCGTCAATGCGATCGGGATAATGTTCGGTATCAGTAGCGTAAACGGCGGTGCGACCTTGCCAGGTAACTCGATAGCCTAGAGCCGTGTTGGGATGGTTGAGCGGGCCTGTCTCGATCGTAATGTCATCTAACTGCACAACATCCCCAGCCGACAGCTCATAAAACTTCATGTCTGACTTCATCACCTGCATTGGCACCGGAAAGTTGGGATGGTGCATCTGGTCACTGAGTCTCTGTTTCATGGTCGCGCCGTTGGGAGCGATGCCGCCGTAAATGTGAAAACAGTTTCCGGGAATAAATGCAGGCAGAAAGAAGGGAAAGCCTTGAATGTGATCCCAATGGGAATGGGAGAAGAACATGTACGCTTCGACGGGGGACTGCTTGAGTAGCTGTTTGCCTAAAACCCGCAGGCCCGTGCCGCCATCAAAGATCAACCGTTTGCCGCCGACTCGCATCTCGACGCAGGAAGTGTTTCCCCCATAGCGGACGGTCTCGCTGCCAGGGGCGGGAATGCTACCTCGCACCCCCCAAAATTGGATCACGAACTCTGGTGAATAGGTCATTTCTGGATCTGCGCTTGCCTCAAGAGCCTGTAATCTGAGTTGAGAGTGTTGATCAGGAGCGGTTGTCTCACGGTCAGAGTGTGACATTTGGGTCAAAAAAGGTTTGGTTCACCAATGGCTAAACAGTAGAAATGCTTGCCGCTTCAGCTTTGATATCTTCATATGCTACCCATTTCAGTGAGGGAGCTACCAGTCTACCCACCATTACAATCTTCTAATAAAGATTAAAGGCTCAGGAATTTCCCAAGCCTCTTTTGTGCTGATTAATTTTGTAAACGTCTAGGTATAGGCTTTGATGCATTTTTCGACGAGAGGCAGCACTTTATCTACATCCTGCCAGCCCAAAATCTCGGTTACTTTTTTCTCTAGGTTCTTGTAGGTTCTAAAGAACTCCGCAACTTCTTCTAGGCGATGAGCAGCGATGTCATTGAGCGACTTGACGTTGACGTAACGAGGGTCTTTGTCAGGGACACAGAGAATTTTTTCGTCACGATCGCCACCATCAATCATTTCTAACATGCCGATCGGACGTGCGGCAATCACACATCCCGGAAAGGTGGGCTGATCCATGATCACCATGCCATCGAGGGGGTCGCCATCATCGGCTAGCGTGTTAGGAATGAAGCCATAGTCGTAGGGATATTGCACGGAGGCATAAAGAACGCGATCGAGCGCAAAGGCGTTCAAATCTTTGTCAAATTCGTATTTATTCTTGCTCCCAGCAGGAATTTCGATCAAAACGTTGATCAGACCGGGTTTAGGTTGAGCAGGAATGCGAGTTAAGTCCACTGGCGGTTTCTCCAAGCGAAAAAGGGATGAGGGAGTGTCTTCGATGATCTGTTCCCCCTTTGGGGGTAATACGCTACGCGAGAGGGGTAAGGGATGAGAATGTATCTGTTTATCCTTTATCCATTCTTGATTTTAGGGGAAGAGGGCGATCGTCCACTCAAGAGATCTGCGATCGCCCAAAATTCCGGTGTTTAGGCTTCTTCTTCGATGGGAGGAGGCGGTTCGATCGGCAGCTTGTAGCCCTGCTCAAACGCAAAGCGCACGAGTTGTGAGCGATTTTCTAGCTGAAGCTTGCTCAAAATGTTGCTCAAATGGGTTTGGACGGTACGTGGGCTGACAAACAGATGATCGCCAATTTGCTTGTTGGTGTAGCCCTGGATCACTTCCCAGAAGACTTTCTCTTCGGCAGGGGTCAGGGGAAGGGGACTGGGCGGCGGCGCAGCGGCAGGAGTCGTTTTGGATTGTTGCATCAGCCGGACGATTTCAGAGTTCATCCGTCGCGATCGTTCTAGCTGTGCTTCGATTTTGGCCAGCAGTTCTCTCGGCTCAAAGGGTTTGATCAGATAGTCATCGGCTCCGATCGAGTGCCCCTGTACCCGGTCTTCAACTTCTCCTTTGCTGGACAAGAAAATGAATGGAATCAGTTGCCCCAAGCGAGTAGCCCGTAGCCGACGGCAAAATTCATAGCCATCCATTTCGGGCATCAGCACGTCGGACACAATTAGATCGGGCGGGTCTTTCTCAAAACTGGACAAGCCCTCAAGCCCAGATGCCGCATCCTGAACGAGATAGCCCCGCTTTTCGAGGTAGCGAATTAAAGCTGTGCGAAGGGTTGTGTCATCGTCAACGACAAGAATCTTTTTCATTCACGTCTCCATGTAGCCCGCAAAGACGTACATCATCTTGGTTTTAGCCTTCTCAAATGGATCTTAAATGGAACTGCGTAAAGCGAAAGCGATCGCCACGATTCGGAACGTTCTCTCATGAAACTGTTCTTGCCACTTCATCGTATTTTAGAATCTTGTGATATTTCTTGATGATCGGAAATTTTGCGTCAAGAGTTGATGAAAAAATACGATGAGACAGTCTATCCCCACTTGAGAAAGTTTGGTAGCCTACAGAGCAGCCTTAACCCATCTATCGTACTCGACAAGCCAGATTTGGATGATCGATGTGCTTTTGATGGAGTCAAGCTGTCAGATTGCCCTCGATAAACCCCCTTCGATTTTATGTACGAAAAAATTACTCCGCCCACCCCTGGTTCTGCAATTACGTTTCGAGACGGTGAGCCGATCGTCCCTGATAATCCAATTATTCCTTTTATTCGCGGGGATGGCACGGGGATTGATCTGTGGCCGGCTGCTGAGAAGGTGTTTGATGCGGCGGTACAGGCTGCCTATGGAGACAAGCGCAAGATCACCTGGTTTAAGGTCTATGCCGGGGATGAAGCCTGTGAGCAGTATGGGACGTATCAGTATCTCCCCGAAGACACGCTGGAGGCGATTCGGACTTATGGGGTGGCGATTAAGGGGCCGCTGACGACTCCGATCGGGGGGGGGATTCGCTCCTTGAATGTGGCCCTGCGTCAGATTTTTGATCTCTATGCCTGTGTGCGTCCCTGTAAATACTATGCGGGTACGCCTTCTCCTCACAAGACTCCTGAAAAGCTGGATGTGATTATCTATCGGGAAAACACAGAGGATATTTATCTAGGAATCGAATGGAAACAAGGCAGCGAAGTGGGCGATCGCTTGATCAAGCTGCTCAACGAAGATCTGATTCCTGCGACTCCGGAGCATGGCAAAAAGCAGATTCCGCTTGATTCTGGAATTGGCATCAAGCCCATCAGTAAAAAAGGCTCTCAACGATTAGTCCGGCGGGCGATGCAACATGCGCTCCGATTGCCCAAAGCCAAGCAAATGGTGACGCTGGTACACAAGGGCAACATCATGAAGTATACAGAGGGGGCGTTTCGGGACTGGGGCTATGAGTTGGCGACGACAGAATTTCGAGAAGTGTGTGTGACTGAGCGGGAGTCCTGGATTCTCGGCAATGTGGAGCGTCAGCCTGGGATTTCGCTAGAAGACAACGCTCGTCAGATCGATCCAGGTTTTGATGGGCTGACAGTCGAAAAGAAAGCCGCCATCTGCAACGAGGTGAAAGCCGTGTTAGACGCGATCGGCGAATCTCACGGCAGCGGTCAGTGGAAAGAAAAATTGATGGTCAACGATCGCATTGCAGACAGCATTTTTCAACAGATTCAGACTCGTCCTGATGAGTATTCAATTTTGGCGACGATGAATCTCAACGGCGATTATCTATCCGATGCGGCAGCGGCGATCGTCGGTGGGCTAGGCATGGGGCCAGGAGCCAATATTGGGGATTCTTGTGCCATTTTTGAAGCAACTCATGGAACAGCCCCCAAACACGCGGGACTCGATCGCGTCAACCCCGCTTCAGTCATTCTCTCTGGCGTGATGATGCTGGAATTTATGAGCTGGCAAGAAGCGGCAGACTTGATCAAGAAGGGACTGGGCGCGGCGATCGAGCATCGAGAAGTCACCTACGACCTGGCCAGAATGATGGAACCTCCCGTCGAGCCGCCTCTGAAATGCTCCGAATTTGCGGATGCAATTATTCGGCACTTCTAAGGGAGTTTTGACTTAACGTCAGTTCGATAAACTTTTTCGCTTCGTTGCCAGGGGATTCGCCCCCTAAATCCCCCATTCTGAGGGACTTTGAATCAGCATAATTTCTTTGAACTCTGGAACTTTCTCTGGGTCAAAGTCCCCCAATTTTGGGGGATTTAGGGGGCTGAAGCTGATCGCAACGAAGCGAGTCACTCTCATCGAACTGACGTTAACTTAGAGAAGAGACTAGAGACTTTGGACTTTACATAGAGCAGGGTCAAGTCTTGGGTCTCTTGTCTAATGTCTAAGGATTGGAAAACGTGTTGATTTGCCCGCCACCGATAAACCGACCTGGGATCGGGCGAGGGGCAGACAGAGGAATGTTGTTTGCAGGAATGACCTGGGTCGAAGGTTGAGGCGCAAAAGCGTCGGGTGAGGCTCCTAATCCTGGAGTTGGAAGCGGTTGCCCAGGATTGAACTGAGGTGTACTGGATTGAAGGGGGGGCGCGATCGCAGGAGTCGCTGGTGTCCCACCAGATAAACTATTTTGTGAACCAGAAATCGGCTGAGACCCTTCAACTAAGTTGGTGAAGGAATTGGTAGCGGGGGCATTGTTGGGAGTCGTTGCATTAACGCCAAAACTGCCCAAACTGGTGGTGCCTTCGATCGGCGCGCCTGACCCAGGGACAGCAGTAAAACTAGAAGGAGTCAAGGGGGAACGATTTTCGGCCGTTGTGGCATTAGGCGGAGTCGTCAAGGGAGATTGCAGGGGACTTTGAGGTAGCGGGCTGGGCGTTGAAGAAGGAGTAAGCAGATTATTAGTTGAGAAGATCTGCTGAGTAGCAAAGGGCGTTTGCTCAGAAGGCTGCTGTCCGCCTGAATTATTGGCTGAGTTGGGGAAACCCGATCGCTGTAGCGGGATCGGTGAATTGCCTAAATTGCCAAAGAGTCCGGGGGTGAGCTGAGTTTGATTGGGTTGAGTTTGATTGGGTTGAGCTTGATTGGTCGTAGAACCTGCGATCGGAATGCCTTGCAGATTGGCCAAATTTGTAGGTTGAGGGGCTGACTTAGTTGCCCCAGACTGATCGGGACTTGCAGGATTGGCCAAAATGCCCACATCATTGAGCAACAGCGGCAAAGTGTCAATATCTGCGCCGATCGCGCGATCTTCTGCCGAAAGCGCATTCTCATCGGTCTCAGCGCCTGATTGAATTCCCAAATAACTCAAAAATTCGGGTCGCGTCCAAAACTCCCACGTAAAGAGCATGACCAGCATCAAGACGATCGCAGGTGCCCAAAAGACAGGACGGGTCAGCGGGCGAAGTCGAGCGATTAAATAGCGACGAGCAGGCGAAGATTGGCGGCGCATAACTCAGGGGGCGGTAAGAGGAGTGGAAAAGTTGACAGAAGATTTGAGACTGCCCTAATAAACAAAATTGTAGTGGGCAGAGGCGCGATCGACCTCCGTGAGCCAGGTTTCGCCTACAAAATTTCACGAACAGAACTTTACTTAATTTACTCAAATCATTTAAGTGCATCCGTTAAAGCTCGATCCAAAAGTTTGAGAAGTGACAAGGTATACGAGGGCGATCGCCGAAAAATGTCACTCGGCTAAAACTCGTGAATGCGGGTTGGGTAAGCTTTTTAGCTTCAAAAACACCTTCTAAACGACCTGAATCTCTTTAATTTAAACGAGCACTCCATAAGTCAGGAGATCTCCATGTACATCTGTGGACTTATGGCAAGATTTGGAAATATTTCGTAACATAGACGCATCAACGGGCAACGGTGTCAATTGGTTAATCAACCCATCAACCTACCCGTTTGCTGATCAAAAGGAGCCGAAATGACTCGTCAACAAACGTCCGATCTGATTGCGTTCGTCTCAAGTCTCAAAAATGGGATTTGGCTCCTGGGAGTTTCGTGCTGGCTGTTTGGCATCACCGATCGCACGATCGCATCCTTTTCGGATGGTTATCTCTCTGCTCTCGACATCGTTCAACTTTTTACAGCGTCGTTCTTTTTCGTTAGCTGGCTTTTTCTAAAACCTGCCAAAGTTGATAGAGAAGTCATTCACCAAGAATAATTGATGAAAGGGTAGGGCTGACTTCGGTAATCGTGGCTGGCGGTCAAAACCGTATCTATCGAAACGAGGTCTGCCTTCCCAAACCAGAAGAGTTTCTCAACCTAGCAACTGCCTTCTGCGTCAAAACTAAAAGTCTCTATTCATGCCTCATGCCTCATCCCTATTCTTAAAAGTCCGACGCATCACCCACTGCATCAAATCAGGAAAAAGCCGATTGGACACGAGAGAAGGATTAGCAGAGCCGACAAGCACCTCTGTTCGTTTGTGTTTTACAGCTTCCCAAACGGCTTTGGCGACATCTTCAGGCTTCTCGACTACAGGCACACTGAGAACTTGCTCAACCTGTTGACGACGATCGCTCTGGTCGGCCGCATCCTTACCCCGAAAGATAGCCCGCTCCAAAAAGTCACTTTTGATAATACTGGGATAGATTCCACAAACCGTAATGCCCTTGGGTGAAAGTTCTGATTGCAGGGATTGGGTCAGACCTGTAACCGCAAACTTAGCCGTACTGTAAGGGACAAGATAAGGAATCGGCACTTTGCCCCCGATCGAACTAATGTTGACAATGGTGCCGCTTTTTTGCTCCAGCAGATGAGGGAGTAGAGCGTAAATGGTATGAATATAGCCCCACAAATTGGTGTCGATCGCTTGATGCCAGTCATCCAGTGAGAAGGCTTCGGCGGGCCCCGAAATGTAGATACCTGCGTTATTGATTAATACGTCGATCGATCCAAATTCTGACAACGCTTGATCGACAAGATTTTTGACCTGTTGAGGATCTTTCACATCAGTCGGAACTGCCAACGTAGCGTGACCTGATGTTTTGAGTTCTTGCGCTAATGCAAAGAGTCGATCGCTATTTCGAGCCGCTAATACTGTGTTGTAACCCTTTTGAGCAAATAGCAGCGCGATCGCTTTACCAATCCCTTGAGAAGCCCCTGTAATCAGAACTGTAGAAGCCATATTTCTGCAATCGAAATGTAAGAGATATTATCCATTAGTTTGCCGAATTAGCTCAAGAAATCGTCTTACTTTTGTTAGATTCTGACGGCTCAAAAGGGTCGTATTCCACACAGAAAAGTTAGAGATAATTGAGTTGCATTCACTTAGAAAGAGAACCTTAATTTAAGTATTTGAAATGTCTGTCTTTGGGGGCGTTGGTGCTTTAGTTCCCCAGGGGGATAGCGCACTCAGGTTCACCCTATAGGATGGAAAGCGTTCAGAAAAGTTTATTAAGGGCCATACAGGAAACCACTCAAACCCACGCTTTTACGTGCAGACGGATTAACCTTATCAGGGCGAGCGTACTTCCTTCCTGTAGATGGACGGCCGCGAATCACCAAGCAATGTTAAAATTTGTGAAGATTTGGAATAGTGAATTTCTGCATAAACCTGCCTTTTAGACATTCTGCGCCCTGATTGTGAGTTGGGTAGTTCCTCTGAAAAGCCGCTCACAAATCTCAATCTCTTATCACTCAAAGTCGTCGATCACAAACTCTCGGCAACGGGAGCCAATCAGATTAGTGCGGCCTAAAAGTTTTGATGCAATCTCTCGTGGAGTAACAGTGTGTTTCAATCTCATCAGGCACTCATGCAGCCCCAACCGATCGCCAAAGGCGCAGGTGTTAATTTTGTAAGTCAGCCTTCCCAGCGTGGAGTTTTTGTCGCGGTTTTGGTGATGGGCGTTTGGGCGATCAGTCTCTTGACGCTGTTGGCGATCGACCTTGATGGAGTACCACTTTGGGGAAGAATCGCTTTAGCAGTCTGGCAGACCTTTCTCTACACAGGTTTGTTTATTACGGCTCACGATGCAATGCATGGAGCCGTTGCTCCGCACAATCCCAAACTTAACAATCTAATGGGGTCGATCGCGCTGATCTGCTACGCGCTTTTCTCCTACAAAAAAATGATCCGAACTCACTGGCTACACCATCAAAGTCCGGCGAGTGAAACTGATCCCGACTTTCACAATGGCAAGCACAAAAACTTCTTCGCCTGGTATCTCTACTTCATGTTCCGCTACTGGAGTTGGACGCGCCTGCTGGGATTGATGGTGATTTACAACATAATGAGCTTTTTGCTGCACATTCCAGAAGCCAACCTCAACTGGTTTTGGGTGGCCCCAGCGATCGTCAGTTCCCTACAGCTCTTCTTCTTTGGAACCTACCTGCCGCACCGCGAGCCTGAAAGCGGCTACCAAACTGAAACGCGCGCCCAGAGCACTAACTGGAATAGTTTCGTCTCCTTTATCACCTGCTACCACTTCGGCTATCACGAAGAACATCACGAAAATCCTAACGTGCCCTGGTGGAGACTTCCTGAATTGCACCGCGATCGTCAAGCAGCAGTCTAGTAGACCTCACTATGAGTTTTGTAACCATTTCCCTGGATGGGAGAGAACCTCTTTCCTTTCCTGAAAAGGGATAAAAGAGTGGGTATAGTTCTTCAATCCAGACTGGTTCTTCAACCATTGCCCTGGGAATTAAGAGAGGCTGACTGCTAAACTCGTTGGTTAGAAATGCCTGGAGCTTGTTGGTTCTAACTTGAACTCTTCTTGAAGGGGGTTGGCTAATCTAGTGCTCTTGTGCTTCCCTTTTAAAGGACGCTGCGATTGAACCAATCCATTCCTGCGTTTGTAAAATTAGGTTTCAATCGTGCCTAATCTGCTGATGCCCCTCGCTAGAACTGACTCATGAATGACTTCCCGGAGTTCTCTCAGCACGGCTACCAAGTCGAAAAAGAACTAGGTCATAATCGTGCTGGAGGTCGTGTAACTTATCTTGCTACCGAGATTGCAACTGGCAAACAGGTAGTGATTAAGCAGTTTCAGTTTGCGAGAGCGGGTTCTAATTGGGCAGATTTTGATAGCTACGATCGTGAAATTCAAGTTTTGCGCGGGCTGCATCACGATGGCATTCCTCACTATTTGAGTTCGTTTCATAGCGATAGTGGGTTTTGCATGGTGCAAGAATTCAAAAATGCGGACTCTCTGGCTGAAGTGCGGAGTTTTAGCCCCAGTGACGTTGAGCAGATTGCGATTTCTGCCCTGGAGATTCTAATTTATTTGCAAAATCGCATTCCCCCCGTTATTCATCGAGATGTTAAGCCAGAAAACATTTTGGTCGATGATCAACTCAATGTTTACCTGGTAGATTTTGGCTTTGCGCGGATTGGCGATGGCGAAGTGGGCATGAGTAGCGTCGTCAAAGGCACTCTCGGCTTTATGCCCCCCGAACAGTTGTTTAACCGTCAGCTAACCGAAGCGTCTGATCTCTATGGGTTGGGCATTACGCTAATCTGTCTATTAACCAAAACCAAGACGACCGAAGTCGGAAATCTAATCGACATCACCTATCGAGTCAGCTTCAAACATCTGGTGCCAAAACTGAGTCTATCCTGGACAAACTGGCTAGAAAAAATGGTCGAACCCAGCGTCAAGGCTCGATTTTCAAATGCCAAAGTGGCCTTAGAAGCGCTGCCTGATCACCCCATGCGGCTGCCAGATGCTCGATTGAGTCAGTCTACGCTAGAGTTTACGGTCAACCGACCCGGAGAAGTCTTAACCCAAACGGTGACTGTCACCAATCTGATCCCTGATACTTTATTGCAGGGCAGATGGCAGGTTGCGTCCCATCCGAGTGATCAGGCTCACCCCTGGATCACCGTTGCGCCTGCTCAGTTTGAAAGTAACCACGCAGACTGTGAGATTTCGATTCATAGCGATCGCTTGATTCCCAACAAACTTTACGATCGCAAGCTGCTTTTACACGCCAATACCGCTACTCAAACCTATACGCTGACTCTGCACATTCGCACTAGTCCGATTCGTCTCAAGCTCAGAAGTGCAACAATGGTGCCGCTGGTGGTTCTCAATGCTTTTGCGATCTCGACTGCCTGGTTAATTTCATCGATCGCTCTGATTACCGGAACCGTGGCTTTAGCCTCCTCTGGAGTGATTTTAGGCACTGCTGCTGGGGTCGCCGTTGGATGCGAGGTTGCCGCCTGGATGTTGTCTGTCGCGGGGGCATCTTCTGGCGCAAATGCAGGGGTGATTGCGGGCGTAGCCACGGGCGTTTTGACGGTTCTGATTGCGCTGACGCAGACGATCGCCCTGCCAGGAGCCGCGCTCTTAGCGGGAGTAGCGATCGGGTTTGTAGGCGGAGGCATTTTGGGGGGAGCAACTGGCGTTGTTGTCGAACACTTTGTCAGTCGCAAAATCAAACCAGAAGCGGCAACGCTCATTTCACTGCTAACGACTGCCTTTGGGGTAAGTTTGGGGTTGGGGCTGACGTTTGGATTTTCGGCTTCGGTTGTTCCAGTTGCGATGGCGGGGTCAGGCTTGCCGTTGGGATTTTTGCTGGTGTACGGGTTGATGCAGCGGGTTAGAGTGTTTAACAACAATCGGCGATCGGAGCAACACTTAATTCGCCCTTAATTGCGGTTGAGCTTTTGAGTTTATACTCACGCTTGAAACGCATCTCCTCTGATCTCACGTATCTGCTTTAGCGAAGTCTGGGGGCGCTGCTTGAGAAGACCGTACTTGAGCATAATCAAGATTTTTCCTTGTAAGTAGTGAAGCTCGCCACCTCGGTTTCCAATCAGTAGCAGAGATGCATAGCGCACCAGACTTTTGAAGAGCGCTGTCAGATCAGTTAATAGATCACTCTTTGCCTTAATCCTCATATAGGCATAAGTCGCTCCTTCCGAAAGCAGCCTTTTGTTAAGGAAGTTTTGGCTTTGTCGGCTTAAAGGAACAGGATGATAGACCACGCAAGCAGGGTTATAAACCAGACTGTAATTACTCTGTTTGAGGCGAAGCGCGAGTTCGCTGTCTTCTCCATAAATTTGAATTTCTCGACTTTTGTTGGGCCCCAAATCTTCGTCAAATCCAGAGAATTTTTCTAAGAGCGATCTACAAATTGAATAATTCACACAGGCGGGTAAAGTGTGTTCGGGATAGAGGCTCAACTCATCTCCTTGATCGTAAGCGGGCAAGAGATGTTCCCATTGAGTGGGAATGCTCCAGTTAGGGTTTTTGTCTTCATAGCAAGGGATGATCTTGCCGCCAAGGATACCGATTTTGAGGTCAGTTTGAGTAAACGTGTCCCGAATATTTTGTAACCATTGAGCATCGACCTGAGCATCATCATCGGTGAAAGCAATAATCTCACCTGACGCATTTTTCCAACCAATGTTTCTAGCTCTAGAAGCGCCTGAGCCTTCGTCTTTTAGATAAGTAATTTTGTTAGCTTGGATGAAATCTACCAGGGCATCGCGAGTCAAACAATTTTGACTTTGATCAACCACAATCACCTCAAAAGGTTGAATGGTATTCTCAAAAACTTTCTCAACTGCTTGAGCGATCGTCTCGTGTCGATTGGCCGTTGGAATCACAACGGAAATGGTTGCAGCGGGGGTGCTGTCTCCTCGATCTGAGCCTTGGTTCAATGGAAGTTCTCCGACTACTATCGCTTGTGGAAGATATAGAAAGATTTCTCCATGACATTGTAGACATAAATACTGGGATTATATGTTACCCGCATCACAGTCTGACAGGATGTTTGAAGCTTCTGGTTATCTAGAGATTAAATTTTGGTAATTGGAGCAAAATATCTCTGCGTACCTTCTTTAGAGTGCTGGACAATTGAGCGTCCAACCTCATCTGACAGAGAGAACAGACCCCATCTTTAGGTAGAGTTTGCTCTTCTCTACAAGATGAATTTCTTTGCGATCGTCTCTCTCCCATCTTTTGAGCAGAAATGGCACAATGCAGGGGAGACGTTACCTGCGATCTCATCGAGTTACCCGCAAGGGGTCGCTTTGAGTTTGCTACAAGAAGTCGCGCCTTTGGTGATAGTGATGATGCAGCCGCTCCTCAAAACCGTTTCTCAGATTCATTACCCAGACAGCGATGGGCGACCGATGGCAGATAATACCAAGCAGTTTCGCTGGATTGTGACGATCAAAGAAAATCTAGAACTGCTGTTTGTTGACGATTCCAATATATTTGTGGCGGGTGATTTGCTGTGGTATCCGATCGAGGGCGACAACACGATTTGCCAGGCTCTTGATGTCATGGTGGTCATTGGCAGACCCAAGGGCGATCGCGGATCATATAAACAGTGGGAAGAAGACAACCTCCCTCCTCAAGTGACATTTGAGATTTTGTCTCCGGGCAATCGGCTCAAGGAAATGGTGAAGAAGCTCAAGTTTTACGATCGCCACCAGGTTGCCGAGTATTACGTCTATGACCCTGACGATAATGAGCTAATTGGCTGGCAGCGGGGCGAGCAACTCGAAATTATCGAAGAAACGTCAGGCTGGACAAGTCCTTCATTAGGAATTCGGTTTGAGATAACTTCAGAAACTTTGGAGATTTATCGCCCTGATGGAGACAGGTTTCTAGGTTTTACAGAGTTAGCTCAACTGCGCGATCGAGAGCGCCAACGTGCGGAGACAGAGCGCCAACGTGCAGAGACCGCCTTAACGGAGCTAGAAGCAGAACGCCAACGTGCGGAGACTGCTCTAACCGAGCTAGAGGCAGAACGTAGACGCAGTGATGAGTTGGCTGCAAGACTGCGAGAGATGGGGATCGACTTGAACGAGAGGGATGAGGGATGAGGGAGAACTTTGTTCCGCACTGCGAGGAGGGATGGGGATAAAGATTCAGTAGCTCGTCAAAATTAGATTGGTGAAATCCTGATGCGTATGACTCAGATCATCTGTCTTGCTAACGCTTTGAAATATGGCGATCGCTGCATTGCGGGGATTGATCCTACAACAGGTAGCTGGATTCGTCCGATTTCTGATTTGGCAGATGGGCGAATTACACCCGACATGAGACTGATTGATGGTCAAGAGCCTGAGATTTTGGATGTGTTGGAGATTCCTTTAAAAGAAGAGCCGAGTGAGACAGCGTTAGAAAATCGATCGCTCCTGCCGGGAGTCTGGAAACGAGTCGGGCGAGTTGCCCCAGCGGACGTTTTGCACTATTGCAGCCATGACGCTGAAATCTTACACAACGCTGAGAAGTATGTGACGGTGACGGCGCTCAACGCGCTTCCACTTTCAGAAAGGCGCACCGTTCAACTTGTCTATGCTCAAGAATTCTCGGTTAGCAGTAAGCCCAAGGCCCAAGGCGGACGATCGTGGAAAGGCTCGTTCGTGACCAAGACAGGAAAGATTTTAACGAATGCGATTATTACCGATCCCGTGTTGATCGATCACCTGGAGACAGGACATTCTCTACAAACGCCCTGTCTCGTCACCGTTAGTTTGGGAATGCCGCACCGACCTATAACCGGATGGCAAGGAGATGATCCCTGTTGGAAATTGATTACGGGAGCGATCGAGTTAAATGAACGTGAATTGGATGAAATTCCTCGCTGTAGCCACTCTAGGCAGCCCCCTAAATCCCCCAAGTTTGGGGGACTTTGAGCAAGAAATCCTGTCCGAAAGTCCCCCAGATTTGGGGGGTTGGGGGGCAGAAGCGTTAAATACCGAAGCGAAAAAACTCTATCGAATTCACGTTAATTTAACGCTCACCAAATCTTTGAATGCGATCGCCGTCACCCTACACCGCCCCCTGATTTAATTTCGGTTGCCCAGCATTTTGTCTCGCAGATGTTTGATTTTGTCTCGATATTTTGCGGCTTCCTCAAACTCTAGACTCTTGGCTGCTTCTTTCATCTGCGCTTCGAGTTGGACAATCAGATTAGGAATATTTTCGAGGGGAATGTCATCGGCTTGCTCGTAGACTTGATCGAGTTCTTGGGCGTTGAGGCGACGAGACACCTCCAAAAATGACAGAATCGAGTTGGCGGCTCGACGAGTAATGGGCTGAGGCGTAACCCCGTGTTTTTCGTTGTATTCCTGCTGAATTTCGCGCCGTCGTTCGGTTTCGCTGATCGCCTGAATCATACTGTCGGTCATGTTGTCGGCGTAGAGAATCGCCTGACCTTGAATGTGTCGTGCGGCTCGACCGATCGTTTGGATCAGCGATCGCGCCGCTCGCAAAAATCCTTCTTTGTCTGCATCCAAAATGGCGACTAGAGAAACTTCTGGCAAATCTAATCCTTCCCGCAGCAGGTTTACGCCGATCAGCACGTCAAACACGCCGTCTCGTAGATCTTGAAGAATTTCGATGCGTTCGATCGAGTTGATTTCTGAGTGCAAATAACGAACTCGGACACTTCTTTCTTGCAAGTATTCAGTCAAATCTTCTGCCATGCGTTTGGTTAGCGTCGTCACTAACACCCGCTCATTTTTTGGGACGCGATTTTGAATCTCAGCCAGCAGATCATCCACTTGCCCCTGAGTCGGACGCACAAACACTTCGGGATCAAGTACGCCTGTGGGACGGATCACCTGCTCGACAATACGATCGTCAGAAATATTCTGTTCCCAGTCGCCAGGGGTGGCAGACACAAAGATGCACTGATTGACCTTTTCCCAAAACTCTTCATTTTTAAGCGGACGGTTATCCGCAGCGCTGGGCAATCGGAATCCATGATCGATTAATACTTTTTTGCGCGCCTGATCGCCGTTGTACATCGCTCTGATTTGCGGTAGCGTTACGTGCGATTCGTCGATCACGAGCAGCCAATCTTTTGGAAAGTAATCGATTAAGCATTCCGGTGACTCTCCTGCTTTTCGTCCTGCTAAGTGTCTCGAATAGTTTTCAACGCCGTTGCAAAAACCAACTTCTCGCAAGACTTCTAAATCATATCGAGTGCGTTGCTCTAATCGTTGCGCTTCGAGTAATTTTCCATCTTTTTCGAGTTCTTCTAAGCGTTCTTTGAGTTCTGCTTCGATCGCATCACAGGCCGCCTCTAATCGATCTTCGGGGGTGACAAAGTGACGAGCGGGGTAGATGTTTACGCCTTCCATACTTTGCAGCGTTGCCCCTGTGACGGGATCAATGTAGCGAATTGCATCAATCTCATCGCCAAAGAATTCAACTCGAATGATCCGATCTTCGTAAGCGGGGCCAATTTCTAACACGTCGCCCTTGACGCGAAATTTGCCGCGACCCAAATCGAGATCGTTGCGCGTGTATTGAACCGAGGCCAAATCTCGCAAAATCTGACGCTGATTCATCTCTTCGCCCACCCTGAGCGGAATCGACGCATTCAAATACTCCGACGGAATCCCCAGTCCATAAATGCAGCTAATCGAGGCGACGACAATCACATCTTTGCGCTCAAATAGCGATCGCGTGGCCGAATGTCGCAGCATATCAATTTCATCGTTAATCGAAGCTGTTTTTTCGATGAACGTGTCGCTGACGGCGATGTACGCTTCGGGCTGATAGTAGTCGTAATAGCTGACAAAGTATTCGACCGCGTTATCCGGAAAAAACTGCCGCAACTCATTACAAAGCTGTGCCGCCAGGGTTTTGTTGTGCGCTAAGACGAGCGTCGGTTTGCCCACATTTTGAACAACACGAGCGATCGTATGGGTTTTTCCGGTTCCCGTTGCGCCTTTTAGAGTTTGGTAGCGGTGACGTTCATTCAGATTTTGGGTGAGGTGAGCGATCGCTTGAGGCTGGTCGCCTGCTGGCTCAAAAGGGGCTTGAATGTGAAAGTCTGGCATGTTGTTAAAAAGTCTGAATTTGCGGTGTTTGGCTCAAACTTGACAACCGATCGTTGGCATCAGCGTCGTCTTTAAGGTTCTGAGTTGCGTCCTGGGTTCAGATTCACCTTTGTCATAGTCAGACGAACTGAGTTTTCTCTCTCTATTGTAGGTCGATCGTTTCAGCCTTGTTTTTGCAGAATTTCTAAATGCACTCTAAGAATTCTCAAGCGGTTGCAGCAAATCTGACCAGCAATTTTAGTAAATTTGGACTATAAAGAAAAAGCAATTGTTCCTTATTTTGCTTCGGGCGCTGATGAAAAATTCTCCTAAGTCTAACGCCACTTCTCAACCAAGTGATCGGGCCGAAACTGACTGGAACTATGAAGCAACCGTTGCCGAAGTCGAGTCAATTCTCACGCAAATCGAGTCTGGTGAATTGGATCTCGCGGATGTCTTCGATCGCTTCTCAACGGCGGTTGAATCGCTGCGTCAATGTGAATCCTTTTTAGCCCAACGCCAAAAACAAGTTGATTTGTTGATCGAGACGCTGACCGACGAGCAAGAATTTTGACGTAATGAAGACGTAATGAATGGGAAGCTGAATCCTTTAAGCAATGCTGCCTCGTTTGCGCGTTTCTTTGTAGGAGGTGCCCACATTTCGCAGTCCAGCGCGGATCATTTGTTGTTCTAACAGTGCAAAAAAGCGAGAACGATCGCCCCCTCTGACCACGGCCTGATTGTGCGCTTCGGCCAATGCGACGGGGTAGCCATATCCCTTTTGCACCTGCGCCAACATCAAACTCAAAGCCGAATTGAGCAACGTCTGATCTTGTGCAACCCAGGCAGGGACTTCGACACGGGCAATCTCGCTGCCGACATGCACATAGCAAAAATGAATTGCATGTTCTCCATACAGATCCAAAATGCGAGCGGAGCTTTGCCACAGAGGGCTGCGTTGTCCAGGTTCGAGCAGTCTACCCCAGAGTGCAGTGTCTTTGAGCGGATCAAGCACCTGACAAGGCGGACGAGCCGTTTTATCAGCACAGTGAGTTGGGCAATCGGGCGCAAGATAAGGACAACTCTGTAACCTGAGAAAGTTTAACGCTTCACCACTTCGAGACGCACTGATATAGCCGACGATCGGGACTCCGGCCTCTCGCATCTGATCCCAGGCTTGCAAAATTGGCGTGAGAATCAAATTTCTAGCCTCTGTGGGCATCGGTTCAAGAAACCAGTAGATCAGTGAGCCATCCACCATTGCTAACGTCGGAGGCTTTGGAGTGAGGGGTGAGGGGTGAGGAGTGAGGGGTGAGGAGTGAGGAGTGAGGGGTGAGGTTCTGGTTTTGGGATTGGCCGATGTTTGGGTCGCAACCTGCGGGTAACTCGAAGCGACCCCTTGCGGGTAACTCGAAGAGATCGCCGTTACTAATTCTGCTAACACGGTTGCTTCGGAGGCGGTGCGTCGATAGCCCATCCATTCTTCGGTGCGAATGCCCCACTGCCGCGAAACATAGAGATCTTCTGGTTGATAAAAAACTTCGGGAAGGCTGTCTAGCAGGGGCAGTTTGCTTTGTCCATAGTGCAAAACGATGCGCCCAACGTTGATCAGATAGCAGTAGGCGATTTCGTGATGGCTGGGGGCGATTTGAGATCCATCGGTGGCGATGACCGTGTGAGCGATCGGAGCCACATCCACTTCAACTCGCGTGTCCAACGGTTCCACAGGTTCGGCGGCGGTGAAGATGAGGCGATCGCGCCAGGTTTGTTGATGTTCGACGAGTTCGGTTTGACGCAGGCGGGCCTGTTCGATCAAAGCTTGGGCGCGTTCTAGTCGCTGACGAGTGGCCACAGCCTCTAACGTGAGGTGTTGGCTGATGCCCTGCATTTGTTGTGCGAGTTTGGTCAGGTCAAGCATGGTACTTGGGCAGCGGAGGGAGGAGGGAGGAGAGAGGAGGGAGGAGGGAGGAAAGAATAGTTCCCATCGGTTTCAAAGGTTGTTGATATCTCTCACTTTGTTTTGATGGACTGATGGATTAATTCTATGACGCTTTTTGCAGTCAGTACACTTGATCGCCTGGTCTAATGCCAGGTTGAGAAGGCTTGAGTAAATTGCTGAAGTGACAAAAGATGAATGCGATCGCTCGCTCCAATAGACTGACGATCGCGATCGGTGTTGTAGCCCCAATCTGCTAAAAATAGCGTCACGTTTTCCAAGTTAGCCTGTTGCTCGATGCCTTGCAGGGTCTTCAATCGATCTTCGATAAACCAGATTGGGACGGGGCCATTTTTTTCGATCAGTTCTCGTAAAATTTGGGATTTTGGACGTTTGACTTCTTTGCCGTAAACCTGATCGTCTGTTAGTTGAATGCCTTGCTGACGGAGCAACTGTTGGATAAATCGCCCTTCTTTGGTGCTGATGATCACGGTTTGAATTGAACTCTCTAGCACGTCTGCCAACCGTTGCAAAACACCTGGATAAAAGCGATGTTCGGATAGCCAGCCTTCGAGATCTGAGGCAATCTGGCGATCGCGAATCTCGTCTACCAGTGCGCTGATCTGCATTGCTTCTACAGGGTCTCTAGTGGTGATTTGTAGGGCGATCGCTGCCCAGTTTTGCAAAATTTCGCTTTCTTCGATGCCCAACACCAACGCTCTGATCAACACAGGCATTTCCCATCCGGTTTCGACAACAGGACGCAGGCGATAAAACAGAGGCGATAAATCTTCTCTTGGTGTGGCATCTTGCCAAATTTGAGCATAAGCCTTCCAGGCCGTCTGAAAGTATTCTCTCAGTCCGTCACAAATTACGCCGTCAAAGTCCAAAGCGAGAATGGTCGGATTCGCTGTCATCTTTTGTTTGCAAACTGCTGCAATCTCAGACTACATGCAGAACTCAAGCTTGACCGACAAATTGATTAAGATAGCGTTCTCTAGAAGTCGATCGCTCTTTGAATCCTGAACTTGAATTCTGAAAGTTAAGATTTCTAAAACTGGGGCGCTAGGATTCGAACCTAGGGATGTCGGGACCAAAACCCGATGCCTTACCACTTGGCGACGCCCCAATACGTGACCACAAACTAATATAACAGTATTCTGGCGAAATGTGTCAAGGGAAATCTGAGAAGACAGAAAGAAGGGCGAGTGTAGCGATCAGTACGCCAAAATTAGTCTAATTTGCTTACGATCAGGGGCTAAGGATCGAGAATTAAATCACTCTTAATTCTAGCTGGCGGTTCAAACCGCGCCTACAAGAGCGAAGTCTGCCTTCGTAGATAGAAAAACTAGAAAAACGTCAACACGGCGACAATAATGGAGAGAAGCTGGATGGAGGATGACGAGTGTGAATGCAGCCGAACAAGCGATCGACCTTGAGACTGCCAGCAAAATTGCCACCGTAGTCAACTTGTTTAAATTAGAATTTCCGGATGCACGGGTCGATTTGAAGCCTTGGGCGAATGATCCAGACACGCGGGAGTTAGTCGATCCAGACTCGATCGATTTGGGGTTTCACTTTCCGGGGCGGAGTCGGCTGTTTCAAAGTCGCAGCATTTTGGTGCAGATTCGGTTTTATTCTGATTTAGAAATGAAGGCTAGACGAGCGATCGGAGTCGAAGTGGCTGGGTTTGATCATCAGGGCAAGCAATGGCGATTTTCTACGGTGCAGGATTGGAGTTTTGAAGGGATGAGTAGTCCGACTCCAGAGATTCGAGAACGTTTGAAGGGATTTTGCTGCAAGATTTTAGAAGTTTTTAATGAGAAAGATTGAGGACGGGAGAGAGACAAGAGACTGAAGTTTAAGAGTCCAAAGTCTAATGTCTGAAGTCCAAAGTCGTTTCATCAATTTCTTCGCTTGACTCCTCAAAATCGGGTTGCCATCGACAGTGGTTGAAGTTGACTTTACCGGATTGATTGAATTGCACACCTTCAGATTCGAGGAGCGATCGCTGGAGATAATCTCCCCCATTGCGAAACGGAGACTCAGAAATTTCGCCCTTTGCGTTGATGACTCGGTGCCAGGGAATGTCGGATTGCGTATCCACTCGAAATAGCGCGTAGCCGACGAGTCTAGCCCTTCCAGCGAGGTTGGCTAGTTGCGCGACTTGTCCGTAGGTGGCGACCTGTCCGTAGGGGATTTGGCGGACGATGGTGTAGATGCGATCGTAGCTAGACACCTTTTCTACAAGAGACTCTTTGCTAACGATAGATCAAACTGCTGATAACCCTCTGCTTTGCCTGTTAAAACTTCAAACGGCTTGTCGGGGTCTCCCAGGTGATTTAACACTAAAGTTGCACCCGAAAAGTCTTGGTGGTGTGTGTAATCGTTTAGCGTGACTACGGTTTTTAAGCCTGCTTGTAGGGCTGCCTGTAATCCTTGATAAGAATCCTCGATCGCCAAACAAGTTTCAGGCTGCAAATTCATCACTTCTAAGACATGAAGATACACGGCAGGATCAGGCTTTTTGTGAGGAACGACATCTCCAGCAGCGATCGTCTCAAACCAGCCGGGACTTTCTGATCCGAGCGTTGTTTCTAGCAGAGCCAAAACGTTATCTAAACTGCTTGTGGTTGCGATCGCTAGTCTGACTTCCTGTTCACGCGCTTCTTGTATCAGCCGTTTTACTCCCGGACGTAAGGGCATGACCCCCTCTCTCACGAGACTTTTGTAGTGGCGACTTTTTGCGTCGTGCAGCGTTTCGATAAAGTCTTCCAGTCCATTGGGTGGCTCAAACGACGGCTCATAGGTCTGAATGTAATACAGAATTCTCTCTTTGCCTCCTGCAACTTCTAGCAAATCGCCATAGAGGTCGATCGACCAATCCCAGTTCAGTCCTGCTTCTTGAAAGGCTCGGTTGAAGGCGACTCGGTGGCCGTCTCGTTCGGTGTCAGCCAGGGTGCCATCAATGTCGAAAATGAGGGTGAGGGGCATGGGGGGATGAGGGATGAGGGATGAACGTTCTGGTTTTGTTAGATTGGTGATCTAGTTTGGTATCAGTTTTTGCAACTTGTTGCTATTTTTTGATTACGACAAGCATCTTATTGAAAGTAGAGAATCTGGATGTCGAGAAACATCATACTGGAGTACATTTCAAACGGCTGCGAAATCCTTCTGTAGAGGATGCGCTTTAGTATGCTTACTTTGACTCTCATACCCAATCAATTTGTTAATGCTACAGATCCTTCGCCCCCTAAATCCCCCATTCTGGGGGACTTTGAGAATCCGAGACTTCTTTGGCTTGAAGTCCCCCACAAGTGAGGGATTTAGGTTGCTCTCCCAGATCTGTAGCACTCAAAGATCAATTTGGTATCAGAGTAATAAAATATGTTTCCAACTTGCGGAATGCTCATTTTCGATCGCGATTCTTTAATGAATATCCTTCCCATTCAAAAGACGTAGGCGTGATGAATTTAACTGGTTACAAGTCTGATTTTATTCGTGGTATTGTGGCGGTTTTAACAGTTTCGACTTGTTTGATTGCGGGAATGGCGATCGCTCCTTCTCGTGCCTTGAATCCTTCAGTTGAGCAGAGTTACCGGGGTCAGGGCCGCTTTCAGTTTCGGGAACAATCAATCCTAATTCAGAATATTTTCTACCGCTACACCAATGGCAATTCTAGAACGGTGCACATTAACTTAAGCAATGGTCGAGTTATGCAGCTTGAAGGAGTGTTGAGTCGATCGAATAGGCGGACGATTTTGACCATTCAAAGTGGCGGATTTACGGCCAATCGGGACGCAGATATGAGCGGTGAACTAACGCTAAACGTGATCAATGGCAAGCTGCGCGGCCTTAAAGGAAATCTCAGATTTGATAGTCAGCCCATTTCGATCGACTTTACCAGTTTGTGAAATTCAATTAGCAACGGGTTCCGCTTGTCGTCTTTTTGAGTTGGCTTGATGTTTTTCGGCTTGACGCGCTTGACGCTGGCGATCGACTTCTGTTTCTGGAATGAGTTTTTCCAGGGTGCGGGCGATGATGGGCAAAAAGCCAATGACTGCAACCACGCCGACGATATTAAACATCATTTGAGCGTTGGCAATTTGTCGTCCAACATCACTACCCGAAACTGCCTGTGCCAATTGAGCAAGCTGGGGCGCTAATAAGATTCCTACAAGGGCGCTGGCCAGATTAAACAGTAAGTGAAAGACTCCCGTCCGTAGTGCGGGGCTGCCTCGTCCGATCGTCGCCAACAGCGTATCTGCACAGGTTCCCACTTCTGCACCTAGCATGATTGCAATGCCAGCCGGAAGACCAATCAGCCCTGAGCCTGCCAATGTGACCACGATCGCAACCGTTGCAGAAGACGACTGAATGATGATCGTAAAGATGGCTCCCACCAACGCGCCCAAAAAGGGATTGCGGCCCAGGCGCTCCATCCAGTTGAGAAAGGGTTCATGGTCTCGGAAGGGTTCCATTGCGGTATCGATCGCTTCCAGTCCATAAAACATTAAGCCAAATCCCAGCAGCACAATGCCAAGAGATTTTTGATGAGAGGTTTTGCCCAAAAAGAAAACCAGCATTCCAGAAAACATCAAAATGGGAATATACAGCCCAATGTTGAGAGAAATAATCTGTGCGCCAACGGCTGTCCCGATATTTGATCCTAAGACAACACCCAGCGATTGAACAAAGGTGAGAATATTAGCACTCACCATCGCGATCACTAGAATGATGGTGACAGATGAAGACTCCAAAAAAGTGGTGGCGACGATGCCTGTAGCTACGCCTGCAAATCGGTTGGTTGTAAACTTACTAAGCAGATTTTTCATCCGTTCTTCGCCGACATCTTCTAACCCTTCGGCAAGTCGAGTTACGCCATAGATAAATAGGACTAACCCTGCGATCGCTCCCATTGCCATCTTAAAGAAATCGATTCCTTTAGTTTCTTTTTGATCGAGCGGAAGGTCAGGCTTGTTAGATCCGCTAGATTCCCCTTTTTGTTCGTCTTTTTGCTGGCTTTTGGGAGCGGATTGGGCAGCGGCAATCGACGTGAGGCTTGGAGATGAAGTCTGAGAATTTAAGGATGGCGGCGCGATCAGTAGCGTTAGAGTTAGTAGCGCGATCGCTAAATAATTGAGTACTTTCCTATTCAATCGCTTGAGAAAAAACATGATGATTCCTCACAATTTCTTGTGTTAAAGCTTCTATTGCAGTTGTGAAAAGGGTGCGATCGATTTACAGTCCGTCAGAATATGAGCAAGATACCAAGTCTTACAACTTCAGCCCTACAACTTGTTTGGAAGCGCTGATTATGAGTTAAACAAATGTCAATTGAACTAATAAAAGCACAGCAGTTCAATAGGATTAGAGTATTAGATCAATTTGATTTTAAGTCTCTTCTAAAAGAGGTAGTTTTCTATTTAATTTGGTTTAGAAACCAAAGCTTATTTTCTATTTAATCTTCTATTTAATCTAAGTTAATGACTTCTAAACTTGAGCTTAATCATTGTAAATTGATCCCCAACAAAGTGCTCAAAGTGATGTCAGTTTGGATGATTTCTTATACCAAATTGATCTTTGAACGCTACAGATCTTGCAGCCCCCTAAATCCTCCACGAGTGGGGGACTTTGAATGTAGGAGTTCCCCAGAGGTCAAGACTTTTCTAGGTTTCAAAGTCCCCCAGAATGGGGGATTTAGGGGGCGAAGGATCTGTAGCATTAACAGATTGATTTGGTATTAGAGAGTTAATTTTTTCGCTTTGGCGTTGCGTGTTTCTGCCTCCCAAGCTGCCAATTTTAGGGAACTTTAAGAGAAGATTTTTGGCTCAAAGTCCCCATCGAATTCACGGCTTCAGGGGTTTGTAATTTGCGAAGGCGGATTTTGTTCTCGTCGCTGCGATTTGAACCGCCAGGCAATAAGTGACAAGTTTTTAGGGGGTCGATCTCTTCGAGTTGCCCGCAAGGGGTCGCGATGCGGCTTGCCCCAATTCTTCTCGAAGCATTTGTTTGTAGATGCTGGGCAGTTCAGCTGTATTGGCGTTGTCTTCGATTCCATAGCCGAGACTTGTCCAGGTGCCAGAGAGCCGCTGTAAAACGGTGTTGATTTTTCCTTTTTTGAGCAACTGACGCAAATCTACGCCCCACGCCTGCGAGTCACTTAGCCATTGATAAACGACTTGATCTTGATATTCAGGCTCAAAACTATAACTTTGCCAAAAAAACATTCTCGGTGGGGCAGGGTGATAGCGTTGGGCTTGCTCAATCCAGGTGGTGGTGATGAATTGATAGCGTCCCGCCGCCGTCGAGCAGTTTCCTGTGTTGGGGCCCGCGACGATCGTCACACAGCGATCGGGATGATGGCTCAAATTGCTGATATGGTCTCCGCCATAAATCACCGTGTAGGGGCTACGCACATTCGACTCACTCGCCGAAATCGTTCGCATCAAAGCCCGAATATAAGGATCGCCGCCCCGCATCACCAAAGGAGCCTTGGCACCAGGGGCCGAATCTGCAAACCACGAAGAAGGACGCTTTCCCGCCATGTGCATTACTAAAAAGATCACGCCCAGCAAGATCACACTGCGAGCGAGCAGGTTTCCAACAAATTGTTCTAAGCCATCTGGTTTGGACTCAGGATTTGCCATAGGTTGCGATGAGGTATCTAAAACGGTGCTAGAGCCAATTACTCCGAAGCATTCTAACCTTAAACTCATCAGTCACCACTTCTCTAACGGTCGGTTCACCAAGTTGACACTTTTAGTCCAGTGTTCAGTTCGATAGCGTTCTTTGCTTCGCTGTTTGGTGCTTCTGCCCCCAACCCTCCAACTTGGGGAGACTTTTAGCCAGAGGTTCTGATTCAAAGTTCAGCAAATTCATTGAGTTCACGCTGTTTAGAACACGATCGTTCCGTTCTGAGATAGAAGTGTTGGACTCTAGAAGTGGATCGTTTCGATCTCAAATAGAAAGATTGGACTGTAGAAGTGGATCGTTCCGTTCTGAGATAGAAGTGTTGGACTGTAGAAGTGGATCGTTCCGTTCTGAGATAGAAGTGTTGGACTCTAGAAGTGGATCGTTCCGTTCTGAGATAGAAGTGTTGGACTGTAGAAGTGAATCGTTCCGTTCTGAGATAGAAGTGTTGGACTCTAGAAGCGGATCGTTTTGATCTCAAATAGAAACGTTGGATGGCTGGAGGTCGATCGTTCTGTTCTGAAATAGGAACGTTGGGTTGTGGAAGCGGATCGTTTCGATCTCAAATAGAAAGGTTGGGTTGTGGAGAGCGATCGTTCTAATTTTTTCATCCCTCCTCCCTCCTCCCTCCTCCCTCCTCCCTCCTCCCTTCCCTAGCCCGTCATTCGACTCAGCAAGGGAGCCGCACCGAGAAGCGCTTGAGTATAAGGGTGTTGTGGATGTTTGAAGAGCGTCTGTGTGTCACCGAGTTCGACGATTTTTCCAGCATTCATCACGGCGATACGATCGCAAAAAAACCGCG
This sequence comes from Phormidesmis sp. 146-33, assembly GCF_052939515.1. Classification (NCBI taxonomy): domain Bacteria; kingdom Bacillati; phylum Cyanobacteriota; class Cyanophyceae; order Leptolyngbyales; family Leptolyngbyaceae; genus Phormidesmis; species Phormidesmis sp. 146-33. Next base: position 87,797 of record NZ_JBJPHU010000005.1, on the reverse strand, counting down.
CCACCCAAAGATCATGCGTAATAAACAGATAAGTTAGATCAAATTCGGTTTTCAACGTTTGCATCAGTTGCAGCACTTGAGTTTGCACCGTCGCGTCTAACATGCTGACTGGCTCATCGCAGATCAAAAGTTTGGGACGAGTAATCAAGGCACGCGCGATCGCGACTCGCTGTTGTTGTCCGCCCGAAAGCTGATTGGGATAGCGATCGTAAAACTCTGCTGGCGACAAGCCCACTCGCTCTAACATCGACTCGACTTCTTGTTTGGCCTTTTCTAGCGTAGCTAATTGGTGAATCAATAACGGATCGGCCACGCTTTGTCCAACGGTCATTCGAGGATTGAGACAGGCGTGCGGATCTTGAAACACCATCTGAATCTGACGGCGCTGTTGTTGAAGCTGGGCGCGATCGAGCTTTGTCAAGTCCTGCCCCAAAAATTCCACGCCCCCGGAGGTTGGATGCAACAGTTGCAAAATCGTTCGTGACAGCGTACTTTTTCCGCAGCCCGATTCTCCGACCAAGCCCAAAGTCTCCCCGGCGTAGAGTTCCAATGTGATGTCATCGACGGCTCGGATCGTTCGATCAGTCTGAGAAAACAAGCGATCGAGCAAATTCTGTTCCAGCGCGTAGTGCTGTTTGAGATTTTGTAATTTCAGAATAGGTGAGGTGTGAGGCGTGAGGCGTGAGGACTCAGATTTGGCTTGTTGTTGAAGGTGGAGGGCGGCGTTGAGCAGCGATCGCGTGTAGTCGTGCTGAGGTGCTTGAAAGACGGATTGTGTCGTGCCCGTTTCGACAACTTTGCCATCGTACATGACCGCGATGCGATCGCAATATTCGGCAACCAGGGCCAGATCGTGGGAAATCAGCAGCAGTGCCATATTCCGCTCACTACACAGTCGAGTCAGTTCTTGGAGAATTTGAGCCGAAATGGTGACATCCAGACTGGTCGTCGGTTCATCCGCCACGATGAGTTTGGGATTTAATAACAGAGCGAGGGCGATCGCGACTCTTTGCCGCATTCCTCCACTAAACTCATGGGGAAACTGTGACCAGCGGCTTTCGGGAATGTTGACGGCGCTAAGGGTGGCGATCGCTCGTTCCTTAGCCTGTCTTGTCGAAAGGGTTGGCTCGTGGGCTTTGAGGGTTTCTAGACAGTGATCGCCGATCGACATCAACGGATCAAGGCGCGTCATTGGATCTTGAAAAATCAGCGCAACGGCTTCTCCTCGAAAGCGACGCAACTGAGCAGGCGACAGGTCTAAAACCGAATCTCCTTGAAAGCTGACTCGTCCCCCAACTCTGGCATCCGAAGAGAGCAACCGCATCGCGGCCCGTCCCAATGTGGATTTACCGCAGCCTGATTCTCCGACCAGTCCCAGACGATCGCCCGGCTGCAAGACAAAGGACACATCATCCACGACATTCTTTTGCCCTTCGCGGTAGGCCACACGCAGATTTTCAATGCAGAATAAGGGTTCGCTCATCGTCAGCAATCCGTTTTCCGCTACTTTACCAGACCTGATCGTGATTCCGATCGTCCCCTTAATCTTCGACCTGATTGACTCGACGCAGACTCAAGACATCGGTCATCTTCTTGATCTGAGCAAAGGTATGTTCGAGTTGAGCATGATCACAGATGTCGATTCCCAAGTCGATCACAGCCGTCTGATCGGGAAACGTCCTCACTTGAGCATTGCGAACGTTGATATTGTTGTCGGTTAGACGCGAGAGAATATCCTTGAGAACGCCAACGCGATCGATGACTTCAATCTGAATGCAAACGGGATAAACCTGCGGTCGGCCGCCATTGTGAGTTGTCTGATTCCAACTGACGGGCACCAGACGATCGCCATCGACCTGATCCACATTCGGGCAGCCCTGACGATGAATGGAAATGCCCCGATTACTGCGAGTGACTGCGCCAATGATCGCTTCTCCCGGCACCGGATTGCAGCAGCCCGCGACGTGATACAACAAACCCTCCACACCTGCGATCGGTGACTTGCTAGAGGGGGCAGGCGGCAGCGATCGTAAAGTGGAGGGCAGCGGCAGCAAAATCTTAGAATCGAGATTATCAGAAAGTTTGGCTAAAGGCTGTTGAGCTTTGACGGCTTCTCGAATGCGATTGATAACCAGATTGACGGTAATTTCGCCATAGCCGACGGCAGCTAACAAATCTTCGACGCTGTGGTAGTTACATCGCTCGGCAGCGGTGAGCATCGGGGCAGACTTGAGCAGCGCTTCAAAGCCATTTTTGCCCAATTCTTTTTCTAACAACTCTCGCCCACGGGCCACATTTTCGTCGTGATGCGATCGCTTATACCATTGACGAATGCGATTTCTGGCTCCCGTGGTGACGGTGAAGTTGAGCCAATCGAGGCTGGGGTGAGAATTCTTTTGGGTAATAATTTCTACGATGTCACCGTTTCTCAACGTCGTATCTAGCTGCACCATGCGACCATTGACTTTAGCTCCTGCACAGTGGTTGCCAACTTCGGTGTGAATGCGATAGGCGAAATCTACGGGGGTCGATCGCGGACTCAGAGAGACGACTTCTCCGCGTGGCGTAAAGACAAATACATCACCATCAAACAGATTGTCTTTAATGCTTTCGAGGTATTCTTGCGCGTCTTTGAGGTCGTTTTGCCAGTCGAGAAGTTGTCGTAGCCAGGTAAATTTTTCGTCGGTGGTGGTCAGGGCACTGTTAGAGCCGCCTTCCTTGTATTTCCAGTGGGCGGCAATCCCATACTCGGCAACGTGGTGCATTTCCAGAGTACGAATCTGAATTTCTAGCGGTCGTCCCTGGTCGCCGATGACAACAGTGTGAAGCGATTGATAGCGGTTGGGTTTGGGCAGTCCGATGTAGTCTTTAAAGCGTCCGGGAATGGGACGAAAGCTGTCATGAACGACGGCCAGAGCGCGGTAGCATTCATCATTGGTTTCGACAATCACCCGAATTGCCGCCACGTCATAAATTTCTTCATAGCCTTTTTGCTGGCGCTGCATCTTTTGATAAATGCCATACAGATGCTTGGGACGGCCGCTAATTTCGACACAGTGAACGCCGAGTTGATCTAACCGCTCTTTGAATTTGTTGGCCACATCGCTGAGGCGGGTTTCTCGATCGATGCGCTTCTCCGCTACCAATTGCTGAACTTCGCGATAAGCGTCATTTTCGAGATATTTGAACGCCAGATCTTCGAGTTCCCATTTGAGATTGCCGATGCCTAGACGATTGGCGAGGGGCGCAAAGATTTCTCGCGTTTCCAAGGCAATCCGGCGGCGTTTTTCATCGGGTAGATGTTCGAGTGTCCGCATATTGTGCAGGCGATCGGCTAGTTTGACGACGATCACGCGGATATCCTGCGCCATTGCCAAAAACATGCGGCGAAAGTTTTCGGCTTGACGTTCTGTTTTGCTGGAGAAATTGAACTTAGAAAGCTTGGTTACTCCGTCCACTAGCAGCCGCACCTCTGCCCCAAATCGCTGCTCGATCTCTTCGGGCGTGACCTCCGTATCTTCGACCACATCATGCAAAAATCCAGCCGCAATCATGACGCTACTGCCGCCCAAATCGCGCAACAACCCCGCAACCGCTACGGGATGAGCAATGTAAGGTTCGCCAGAGGCTCGATACTGCCCTTCGTGAAGCTGATAGGCAAAGTCAAAGGCTCGACAAATCAGATCGTTGTCTTTAGGAATCTCGCCCGCAGAGAGTGGGGGTTGCTGAATGAAACACTCGCGCAACCAATCTGGAGGCGTGAAGTCAGTGGTAGGAATGATAGAAGCCGCTACGTTCATGCTGTCAGGCTCGGAGAGTTGGGATCGGAGACTTAACTAAATAACGAATGATTCTACTGCAAGAGTGTATACGAATATACATTTAGTCGCTTTGAAAGTGAAGAGTTCTAGCAGAGCTAAAAGCGTGCCAGGTTCATTCACGAAACTAACTGAGCAAATGAGAGACTGCAAAACAGCGATTCTTGGTCAGACGCTAGAAGATTTGCCGAGTTATATCAATTAAAGGGTGAATTTTTTGACTGTCTTAGGGTCAGACTGGTTTTATGCTCATTCTATCAATTGGAATAAGTTTCCTTACAGGAATCTTGGGCTTTAAAGGGATTTTTGGCAAGCAATAAATTATGTCGTCTGCTGAAATACGATCGATGAATCCAGACAGAACCCCTAAAAAGCGACCCAAACTCCACGCTAAACTGAGCAAAGTGTCAAACCTTGAGAGCATGTTGCCAGCGTTACACCGCGATCGCTACCAAGAATTTTCCCACGCTTTGCAGGCGCTTGAGGCGTTGGTCAATCAGCCTGAGTGCGACGGTGCGATTTTAAAGTCAGAAGTTCTAGACATTCAAAAATTCTTTCAAACCCAGATCAGCAGTTTGGATCTGGAAGCTTTGGACGTAGACGTTAGTCAGCGATCGTATGCCGTTCAAGTCGAGATGGACAAGCAGCTTAGACTCTTGAATATGGATGTGATGTTTTTGCAGACGGCGCGGCGATCGACAACCCATGATCAACGAGTGCAGCAGATTAAAGAACGACTCAAAACATTGATCAGCTATTGTCAAGGATTGCTCACAATGCGTCGAGCCGAAGAGTAACTTTGAGGTCTGTTTTGGAATTTCAAAAAAATTACATTTAGAAGTTCTAAATTATGGAAGTTCGAGCTGAGAAACCAGAAGATATAGAAGCAGTTCGCAGCGTTAATGTTGCGGCGTTTGGGCGAGAGGGTGAGGCGGATTTGGTCGATCGCTTGCGAGGCGCTACTTCTACGTTATCGCTGGTTGCGGTGGAGGCTGATCAAATTGTGGGACATGTATTTTTTAGTCCAGTTGCGATCGCAGGAGAATATACCAATGATTCAACTAATAATTCAACTAATGATTTAACTAATGGTTTACTCATTCTTGGATTAGCACCCGTCGCAGTGCTCCCCAACTATCAGCGACAAGGAATTGGCTCATTACTGATTCGGCAGGGTTTACAAGCGTGCATTCAATCTGGTTGCAAAGCGGTTGTTGTCCTGGGTTCTCCAAAATACTATTCACGATTTGGGTTTACTCCAGCCAGCGAGAAGGGACTGAAGTGTGAGTATGCAGTTCCAGATGAGGCATTTATGGTATTGGAATTAAAAGCAGGTGCTTTAGAGGGCTGTGTTGGAACGGTGAAATATCGATCGGAGTTCGCCGCACTTGAGTAGCGCACTGTTTTGTGGCTGTTTGCTTGACAAGACTTTTTGCCTGGCGGTTCAAATCGCAGCTAAAAGATCAAAATCCGCGCAGGCGGATTAACAAACCCCTGGATGAGTTTAGTCTGCAAAGGCATACGTTGTTCTTTTAACGTGAATTCGATGAAATCTCTCGCTGTGACGATCACTCCAGGCAGCCCCCTAAATCCGCCAAGTTTGGGAGACTTTGAGCAAGAAATCCTGTCCGAAAGTCCCCCAGATTGGGGGATTGGGGGGCAGAAGCGTTAAATACCGAAGCGAAAAAACTCTATTGAATTCACGTTCTTTTAGGCGCAAATTCTATTTGCCAGTCTCAACTTTGTAGACAAAGGGTTGTTGGAGAACAGTGGTGGAACTTTAATGATTGATTCAATACAAAAAATAGGGTGCATCCAATTTGTAGAACACACCCCAGGACTTATATCAGATCAACCTTTCAGCTTGTCGGCGGCAAAACAACTCGTTTAGCTAACCCGACACTTTTCAAGCCTTGAATCGCCCACCAGGTGACATCCACTTCCCACCATTTCCAGCCCGCTTTGGCCACATTGGGGTAAGCATGATGATTGTTGTGCCAGCCTTCGCCATAGGTGAGAATTGCTGCCCACCAGAGATTACGAGAATTGTCGTCAGAGTCAAACGATCGATACCCTCGCATGTGAGAAGCCGAATTGATCAACCAGGTGCTATGCCACAACAAAACGGCTCTCAAAAACACCCCATAAATCACAAACGACCATCCGCCCACCAGATACAGCCCAACTGCTACGGGAATTTGAAGTAATAGAAAGGAGCGATCGAGCCAGCGATAAAACCGATGTTTGTCTAGATCAGGCGCAAACTTTTTGTAAGAATCGTAGTCAAAAAACTGCTTCTGTGGATAAAACAACCAGATCATATGACTCCACCAAAACCCACGATCGGCAGAGTAGGGATCTTGAATCGAATCTTCGGTATGCAGATGGTGCATTCGATGTCCGCCCACCCAAAAGACCGGGCCGCCTTGTAATGCGAGTGCGCCTAAGACTGCCAGCGTATATTCCAACCATCTCGGCACCTGAAGACTACGATGCGTCAACAATCGGTGATAGCCCAGACAAATCCCAATGCTGCCAAATAGCCAGTGCAGCACCAGCATCACGCCCAGCGCCGACCAGGAAAAAAACCACGGAGCCAGCAGCGCCAGCAAATGAAAGGTGCCAAAGAAGCCCAGATTGACCCAGCTAAAAGCAGGCGACTCCTCGCGAGTAGCTCCAGGAGAGCGACGATTTGAAACAACAGATTGCGTGGGATTAGAAGTCATAAAAATCCTTGATTTAAGATGGCGGTAACTCACCCAATAAACTCACCAAATAACAGAGTGTGCAAATCGCAAGATTCTAGATGCGATTCGTTATTTGCAGCGACTCCGGGTGAATCGCTCCAAGAGAGCGCCTTGATCAACGGCGAGACCGCTTCACCCGTTTAGTAAGAAAGCCAGTTACAGTAAGAGTAAGGATGCAAGTGTTACTTACATTCCATCACGATAGCAACAGTTTTGTATTTGTGCAAGTGCTGCTTGCATTTCTCGCATGTCTAACCCCAGAAGCCCCACCCGACAGCGTTTAATTAATGCAGCACTGGAGCTATTTGCCGCTCAGGGAGTCACCGAAACGACGACCAAACAGATTGCAGAGTTGGCCGACGTGAATGAAGTGACGCTGTTTCGGCATTTCGGCAACAAACACGGATTGCTGCTGGCGGTGATCGAGGAAGCGGCGGTGTTTACCAACCTGGGGCAGGACTTGATCCAGCGAGCCGATCAGACCAGTAGTATCTATCAAGCACTCAAAGACTACGCAACGGCGTGTTTGCAAGCATTAGAGCGAATTCCAGAAGTGGTGCGATCGGTCGTCGGTGAGTCAGGTCAATATCCTTCTGAAAACCGTGAAGCGTTGGGCAGAGGGTTTACTCAAGCCAATCGATATGTGGCTGCTTACTTTCAGACCGTCATCGATCGCGGGCAGCTTCACAGCCATTTACCCGCCGAAAAGTTGGCTAGTTTGCTCAATGACATGCTGTTGGGCTATGCGGTGATTGAGTTCACCAGCGAGTTTCATGATCTGTGGCAGGATCGCGATGACTTTTTAGAAAATTTGGTGACGCTGTTTTTGCATGGAGCGGTTTCTCAGACTCCAGGGGCGATCGTTCCAGTTGTGCCACCCGTCGCGGCGACTCCGATCGCAAAGATTGCAGACCTACCCGCCAATCTGGTGCATTCAATTCTGCAAAGGGGCAAAAAAGCAGGGCTGCAAGACTATGCGCTGGTGTATGTTTTGTTTGGGGCAGGCTTGAGTCTAGATGAGGCGTTGAGGCTGGAGCGACCCCTTGCGGGTAACTCGGAGAGATCGCACCATGTTCACGATGCCACCCATCAGCTTTTGCAAGTTAGTCAAGGGTTGATTAGACAAGTCCCGATCAATCAGTGGATCATGGGCAAACGCTACGGCTCGTATGCCAAAAATCCCTTAACTCAATGGCTGAGAAGTCGTAAAGATACTCATCCAGAAATTTTTGTGGAGAACGGTCGACCGCTGCTAGAAGACGAAGCTCAACAGCGTTGGCAACAATTAACTCACGGTCTGGTCACGCCCGAAGGACACCCTCCTAACCTGGAGCAAACCCAGCAAACCTGGCGAGTTGAGATGTTAATGCGCGGCATCAAACTAGAAGATCTGTGCATTCTAACGGGATTGGATGGGGCGAGATTGCAGCCTTATGTATATCGCGCTAGAGAAAAGGCCGCATTAGAGCAGGCAATTCGGCTTGACCAGAGAGGATGACGTGGGGATGTCAAAAGGCTTGCAAAGACAATATTCTCAGCTTGTGTAAGACTTTTCTCTCAGGCAATTCTCATCTTTTTAGCTGGGTGAAGTGTTAATCTGTAACAAGTATGTTGTACCTTGCAATCAGCTAATAAAACCAATTTCTAAAATCTTAGCTCCGTAGAAAATAGTTCAGTCGTTGAAGCTCATTGAGACCCCTTCAGAAAACGTTTAAGACAGGCATAGAATGTCATTCATTTTAAATGATGATCCAGCGAAGTCAGAAGAGGCTCTATTGCTGGCAAAGGTTGCCCAAAAAGATCAGGCTGCACTGTCCCAACTATATGATCGCTACGCTCGAATTATTCACGCCATCGCCCACAAAAGTCTGAGATCGACCGAGGAAAGCGAAGAGGTTGTGTTGGATGTGTTTTCACAAATCTGGCGCACGGCCGATCGCTACGACCCCACTCGCGCCAGGGTGGACACATGGATTTTTATGCTGGTTCGCAGTCGAATTTTAGACCGATTACGCAGTTTGCAGCGGGCCACCAAGACCGAAATGGCTTCGATCGAGGCGGTTCAGATCCAATCGGGTAAATCTAGCGTAGATCCGATCGAAGATGCCCTAATTTTAGAACGTCGGGATATTGTGTCTACTGCCCTCAGCAAACTTCCGGATGAGCAGCGGCAAGTCATCGAGTTGGCCTACTACAAAGGGTTGTCTCAGAGCGAAATTGCGGCTGAGGTGGGGGCTTCTTTGGGCACGGTCAAAACGCGAGTTCGTCTGGGGCTGAGTAAGCTCCGCACGGCTTTAGGAAATTGGCAAGAATGAGAAGTGGGTGGGAACTCTGGACTCTGAACTTCGGACTCTGGACTGCTACTAAAGTCTCTAGTCGAATGTCTCCGGTCTGATGTAACGATTCCCGTGTCTCTAGTTCCATTTCTCTGGTCTAATGTCGCTGCCTCTTCTGCCGCGTTAATCTAGATAATTGCCAGGAGACCTTGAATTCAACCCCTAAAATTAGAATGCGTATTATTTTTGATCCAAGTTCATATACTTACGATGAAGCAGAGATGTGATGGAACCTGAAAATCCTTGTATTGATGAGATGATCGCAGCGCGCTCGTTAGATATTTTGGACGAGGACGATCGACGGTTGGTAGATCAGGCGATCGCGCAGTCTCCAGGATTGGCAGCAGAATTGGCAGATTTTCAGGCGGTGGTGGCGGCCCTAGCTTATAGCGCTCCCAGTCCGGCGATCGCGCCCAATCTCAAAGAACGGTTGTTTGACAAGATTAGAGTTGCAGATTCCGCGCGGCCGCTACCCGGTGATCGATTTGTTCGCGCTGAGGATCAAGTGTGGCAACCTCATCCTTTTGTCCCTAGAGTGACGATCGCTATTCTGCATCGCGATCGAACTGACCGTAAGTTGACTTGTCTTTTACGGGCTGAAGCCGGGGTGACTTATCCCACTCATCGTCATGCATCGGTTGAAGAAATCTACATGCTGGAGGGCGATTTGGAGGTGGCGGGGCAGGTCTATTATGGGGGCGATTACATTCGCTCAAGTCAAGGCTCTAGTCATGCGCCTCATACCCAGGGCGGCTGTATGTTTCTGATCAAGACATCGCTGGATGATGAATATTTCAATTAACTTAAATTTGGACTTTGAACTAGAAACCTGATCTAAAAGTCCCCCAGAATTCGGGGATTTAGCGATTATCAAAATCTGGATTGCCGATTGTCTTGCAACCCTTTCTCGTTAGTGCAGTCTTTAGTCTCCTACTAGAAGACTTGTAAACCAGAATCTTGTCTAAAAGTCCCGCAGAATTGGGGGGTTGGGGGGCAGAAGTGCCCAGCAACGAAACAAAAAAAATTGTCGAATTGACTTAAGCTATAAAACCTTTTACACCCTCCACAAAACCATCCGAAGCACAGAAGTTAATTTGTAACGATTCAACTCGGCAATCGCCATCACACGCTAAAAGACATCCAGAGAACAGACAGACTTTAGAGAAAAGTTTATGAACAAGATAAGCAGATCAGTAGTATAAAAACAATCTTGTTTAACCCAACTGATTTGCAAGTTCTTTTCTCTATTATGATGACCGTTACTCATGCAAGGCTCACTTAGACGCATTTTCACTGGGGCACTCTTTTTTGCAATCACGTTTGCCCTCGCCGTAATAGGCTATGTCATGGCAGGCTGGTCAGTTTTGGACTCCGTTTACATGGTGGTGATCACCACATTTGGAGTGGGCTATGGCGAAGTGCGCCCGATCGACACCCGCGACAAAAAAATCTTGACTATCCTGGTCATCGTCGCCGGAACATCATCAGCCGTCTACATGGTCGGCGGTTTTGTCCAAATGATTACCGAAGGTGAAATCAACAAAGCATTAGGAGCCAGAAAAATGACCCGCGCGATCGAAACCCTAGAACAGCACATTATCATTTGTGGCTTTGGGCGCATGGGGCAAATCCTAGCGCGAAAAATAGCCGATGCCAATCTGCCCTTCGTCGTCATCGACAACAACCCCGAACGCATTGCCAAAGCCGAAACCCTCAACTACCTGGTGCGACTCGGCAGCGCTACCGACGAAGCAATTTTGTACGCCGCAGGAATCGATCGAGCCAAGGTTCTCGCGACGGTTTTGCCCGATGATGCCGTTAACGTGTTTATCACTCTGACGGCGCGTGAGTTAAATCCTAATCTGATGATCTTGTCGCGGGGCGAGCTTCCTTCTACTGAGAAAAAACTTAGACTTGCGGGGGCCGATCAAGTCGTTCTCCCCGCCGCCATCAGCGCTTTGCGAATGTCTCACATGATCACTCACCCCGCCACTTTGGATTTTCTAAATCAAGACGACGGCCGCAGCAATCTCAACGAGTTACTTGCTCAGGTGGATGTCCAGGTGGATGAGTTGGCGATCGCGCCTGGTTCTCCAATGGTAGGAGTCACGATCGGCGATATTGAATTTCGCGGCAAAGGCACGTTTATCATCGTTGCACTGCGCCAAGCCGACGGAACGACCATCAATCATCCCAGCCAGTCGCTAACCTTAGCCGAAGGAGATGCGGTCATTGTCATGGGGCACCGAGGCGACATTCCAAAATTTGTTCGTAGGCATGTGGTTAAGCGTCCTGGTCGATATAGAGGCGCTACGTTTTGATTAGCCAACCAGTAGAGTGCGATCGGAGCACGTACGATCGTCCCTTTTTTTATAAACAGTCCTTTTGCCCGTAGCGCTACTGATGGCTTTTCCTGGGCTTCGCTAGGTATGCGGAGTCACTTTTTTGGAAATTTGTTGAATTGGTAGTTAATGAGAAACAATTCAGGCTCTATTTCAGTAATAACACTTAATTTATTCGTTAGGTAGTAGAAGATCAAATTTTTACAGACTCTCAGAGATCCGTGAAACCATCGTCCAGAAAGGCTTCTAATAAAGAATTAACCAAGAACGATCGAAAGTAGTGACGCAGCCCAAAAGAACTGTTAGAAGTATTAGAAGATACACAGTACGGTTGGAGAACTGTCACCCCAACGGACTGATTTCAAGACCTTAGCTGCACTTCATTTACACATCCATGAACACCAAATTCTTCTCAGGTTTCCTCGCTGCGACCGCTGTTGTCACCGGAGTGGTTGCTCAGTCTTCAGCCGCATCAGCCGCCGCTCTTTCTCCCAGCGACACCGTTTGGAATAGCGCTCAACCCACCATTCTGGACAAGTCTCAAACAGGCTTTGACGACGCACCCTATCAGCAGTACGTCCAAGCAGAAAGTGTTGAGCTTCCCAATAGCGGACAGTTCAAACTTGATGCCGCCAAGCTCAAGCTCAAGTATGACTACAACGTTTCTGCATTCTTCATCAACGAAGGGGCAGGCTACCGCAACCAACTCGCCTTTACGTCAGAGGGTGCAACCAACACCAAAGGGCTGCTCTTTGGAGACATCTCTTGTGAAGGAAGTGGTTGCGTCGGCGGTTGGGGCGGAAACGCACTGAAGCTGGGAGATGGCGTTAGATTGGGTCAGATTTTGGGCGGTTCTCAACTCGACTTTTCTCTACGCGCAGATGGTCTAAATCGGGGCACAGGCGCAAACGTCTTTGGCACCCAGACGGCTATGAATGCAGATGGTCTTCAACACGTCGTGGCTTATGCGGTCAACAATCGCTACTTGCTGCTGGGCTTTGAAGATCTGTACGGTGACAAGAATGCGACGGGCGGCAAAAACGAAAACTCCGATCGTGACTTCAACGATACAGTCTTCATCGTAGACATCGGTGAAAAGAATGTTAGAGCACTGATGAAGCCTGTGCCTGAGCCTTCTGTCGCGCTGTCCTTGCTGGGTCTGGGGGCTGCGGGTCTGATGCTGCGTCGCCGTCAAAACAGCACCGTCAAATAAAGTTTCTGCTGTTCCTAATCCATGTGAGTAGTTCGTAGTCTGTGCTGCGGACTACTTTTTTTGTGTTAGTTCAATTGAGTTCTTTCACGTCGTTATTTAACGCTTCTACCCCTGACTCCCCAGTCTAAAAAACTTTAAGCCAATTTTTGTGGAACTCGAAAGTTTGAGAAAAGCGGCGCATCAGAATTTTTGCAAGGCACGATCGCAGATTCCTTAGACATTGGATTCAGACACTGAATTCAGACATTGCATAGAAAGAGCGATCGCGCCAAACATTAGGCTCCTAGCCAGCGGGCTGCATCTTTGGCATGGTAAGTGAGAATCAAATCCGCCCCGGCCCGTTTGAAACTAGTCAGCGTTTCTAGAACAATCTTCTCTTCATCGACCCAGCCGTTGAGCGCTGCCGCTTTGATCATCGAATACTCACCCGATACGTTGTAGGCGGCTACCGGAAGATTGGTCGCTGCTTTGACTTGATGAATGATATCCATGTAAGACAAGGCGGGCTTGACCATGAGCATATCGGCTCCTTCTGCGATGTCGAGTTCGATTTCTTTGATCGCTTCACGCACATTGCCAGGGTCCATTTGGTAGGTACGGCGATCGCCAAATTGGGGGGCTGATTCTGCTGCGTCTCGGAACGGCCCATAGTAGGCAGAGGCATATTTAGCAGCGTAAGAGAGAATTGAGATGTCTTCAAAGCCTGCGGCATCCAGTCCTTCTCGAATCGCTGAAACAAAGCCATCCATCATGCCAGAGGGCGCAATGATATCGGCTCCTGCCTTTGCCTGAGCGACGGCGGTTTTTTTCAATAATTCCAGCGTTGGATCGTTGAGAACTCGTCCCGTCAGATCGCCAACTTGGAGATAGCCACAGTGACCATGCGGCGTATATTCACAAAGACAAGTGTCGTTGATCACGATCAGATCGGGTACTGCTTGTTTGACGGCAGTCGTCGCTTTCTGGACAATTCCGCACTCGTGCCAAGCGTCCGTCGCATCCACATCTTTGTCAGCAGGGATGCCAAACAAAATGATTGCAGGAATACCCAGGTCGTAGACTTCTTTGGCTTCTTCGACGATTTTGTCGATCGACAACTGAAACACCCCCGGCATGGAGCGCACTTCTTTGGCGATCGCGTCACCAGGTACCGCAAACAGCGGGTAAATCAAATCACTGGTAGTCAACACATGCTCACGAACCATCCGACGCAGTTGAGGATGATTGCGGAGACGACGGGGACGATGAGTTGGAAACATAGGGACTGAAGGAAGTTGGCTGAATGTTTGCAGTATTTTAAGAGTCTAAGGCCTTCGGAGGGAGGAAGTACTTATATGGAAGATTACAAAGTGTAAAAGTGAGAGAGGGAGGAGGGAGGAGGGAGGAGGGAGGAGGGAGAACTGGCTTTGGGGTTCTTTGGTTAACAGGGTTCGTGAGTTGATCGAAAGCTAATGCATGGAGTCTCCTCACGAGTTCCTCAGATGATTGTTTTATTCTTTGAGTGAGAGGTACTGTTTTTGTCTCGTAGGCTAGAGGTGAAAGGGTGACCATGATCAAAACGATGGCTTCAGACTTATCGCTTGATGAACTGTGGGAGACGGTGCCGTTGGGTGAGCAGACTTTTCGACCTGAGCAAATTACCCATCTTCCTGAGTCGGTGCAGCAGTATCTCAACCACGCCATTGCTGACAAAACAGTGCTTGCATCGGCGGTTCGCTTACGGATGCATGGCGAAATTAAGTTGCAGCGTTGGCTTCCCTTTAGAGCGGAGCAAGTGATTTGTCGAAGTCGAGGAATGATCTGGCAGGCTACAGTGCGAATGAATGGCATTCCGATCGAGGGATTTGATCGTCTGGTTGATGGAGCAGGCTCAATGCAATGGAAACTGTTGGGCATGATTCCAGTGATGATGGCCGCGGGGGGTGATGTGACGCGATCGGCCCTTGGTCGAGTTCAGGCAGAATCGGTCTGGTTGCCGTCTATCTTTTGTGACGATCGCGCTGATTGGACGGCTGACGGTTCACGTCTTCACGCTCAATTTCTCGCCTATGGCAATTTAGCAAAGCTCTCGCTGACAGTTGACCAGGGGCGACTTCTAACAGTAATGTTGTCGCGCTGGGGCAATCCAGAAGGGGCTGAGTTTCATGATGTGGACTTTGGAGCGATCGCAGAAGAAGAACGAACGTTTGGCGGCTACACGATTCCGACTCGACTGCGAGTGGGCTGGTATTTTGGCAGCAATCGCTTTGAGTCAGAGGGCGAGTTTTTTAGAGTGACGATCGAAGATGCGATCTATCGATAAATCAGGGCGTAGGACGAGAAGCCGATTTGGGTGGGGGAATCGTAATGTCGATCGCCGTTACGGGTTGCCCCAGACTGGCGAGTGAGGGTTGAATATCTTTCTGATTGCCCACGACTAAAGTCACAATTTTTTCAGGCTGAAGATATTTTTTTGCAACACTTTGAACATCAGCGATCGAGGTTTTCTCAACTTGCTGGCGATACCGAAAAATGAAATCCATCGGATACCCAAAGTACTCATATCTCAGCAATCGCGAAAGCGTCTGACTGGGATCTTGAAAGTTAAAGATAAACGAATTCAATACAGAATCTTTAGCGAACGCTAATTCACTTTCAGAAACAGGCTGAGTGCGAATCTTTTCTAACTCGCCCAACACCGATCGAATAAAGGGAACTGTCGCGTCCGATCGCGTCTGTCCTCCTGCTATAAATACGCCTGGGTAATCGAACTGCGGACTCCAACTGGCGTAAACTGAATACGCAAGACCCTGGCGCGATCGCACTTCGTTAAATAGTCGCCCTCCAAATCCACTTAACACATTGTCCATAACAGACAGCGCTGGGTAATCGGGATTTTTTAGCGTATCGCCCAGATGCCCCATTTGAATATAGCTTTGCGTTAGCTGTGGCTGACTGACAAAGAAGATACCGCCCTGTTTGGCTTGAGAAACGTCTGGTAGTGAAGGAGTGGATCGAGCTTTTGCGGAATTCCAGGTGTTGAATTTTGACTCAATGAGCGATCGCATTTTTTGACTATCAAAATCACCTACAATTCCCAAAAGCATATTTTTGGGATAAAAATAGCGTTGGTAAAAACTGATTAAGTCTTCACGGGTGACGTTTTCTAGTGTTGCATATTCAACGGTTCTCGCGTAGGGACTAGTGTTGCCATAAATAAGTTTTTCAAATTCTCGACCTGCAATTTCGTTGGGGTCATCGTTGCGTCGAGCGATTCCTCCTTGCGTTTGCAGTTTTGCTAAATTAAATTTTTCAGGCGCGAAGGCTGGCTGCTGAATCACTTCTGCAAACAAGTCAAAGACTTCCGTTAAGTCTTCGCTGAGAGCGCTAAAACTGGCACTTCCTGACGTAGAGCCAATGCTCGTTTCGACGGAGGCCGCCCGTTGTTCTAGGCGTTGATTGAGTTGGTCAGGGGAATTTTTTTGAGTGCCGCCCGATCGCATCACGGCTCCAGTCAATCCCGCTAAACCTGTTTTATCGAGGGGTTCAAAGCGATCGCCTGTACGTACCAGTGCTGTACCGCTGACCAAAGGCAATTCGTGATCCTCCATCAAGTAGACGATCATGCCGTTTTGAAGCTGAAAGCGAGTGTAGTCAGGCAGCTTAATTTCGGGAGGGGATGAAAATTTGAGATCGGTGTAATGCTTGGGTACGTCAGCAGAAGCTGGGAGAATCAGCGCCAACGATAACAGCAACGCAGGCAAGACAATGAACGAAAATACAAGTGTAACAGTTTTTGCAATCCGATTTTTACGATTCATTGCTTTCATTCAACACACAATCCCTAACAAAACTTTCAACACTCAAGCCAACAGTTCGTCAACGCCCATTCTAAAACCTGGTAACACGATTTGAGTACAAACCACTTCACCAGAAACAAAGATTTTTCTCGTCTCCTGAGTCAGGACGATGACCCAAAAATTGTTTGGGAAAATTAGCCAAACTTCTTCACCACCAGACTGCAAATACTCATAGGCTTTTGCAATCACAGCTTCTGCAAAGTCAGTCGGTGAGACCACTTCAGCACTCAACGGAAAACTTTGGGGCAGCGTTTCAGCATTGCCAAACTGAGCCGCTAGAGATGGATTCAAGTAGGCAACATCTGGCTTGCGTCCTTGTTTGTTTGTGCGACACGGCGCTTCTGTATAAACTTCTCCACCCAGCTTACTTTGCTCTTTGTAATTCTCCCAGTGAGTTGCCAGTTTTGCCTGGACTCGACCATGCTTCAGCGTCATTCCATTATTTGCAATGAGATGTCCATCAACCCAAACCTCCGGATTCTTATGGATTAGCGCTCCATTGACCCATTCTGTCCCTTTCACAGGGTTTTGCATCCAATCTTCTAGAGAGCAGATTTCTCGCAAACTGGTAGAAGTCATTTTGTTACTCCTGTTACGTCTTGATTTGAGCTTAACGTTCTAGAGGCAGAATGCGTCCGATCGTTCGATTCTCAGCCGTAAAGGTTGCTTTAGCGACGCGTTGGACATCATTGGGAGTAATTTTGGCGATCGCTTCCAACTCTTTGAATAAATTGCGCCAGCTTCCGGTTTTGACTTCATACTCCAGCAACGATTCAGCCATGCCCCTATTTGAGTCGAGCGATCGCAGCAATCCCGCTTTTGCTTGAGTTTTTACCCGGTCTAATTCTTGAGCAGAAACCAACTCCGTTTTCAGGCGTTCTGTTTCCGATCGCAGCGCTTTTGCCGCATCTTCCACTGATTTTCCGGGAGCCGTCAGCGCGTAGAACAACATTAAGTTGGGATGTTTGTCGCCGGGAAATCCATTGAGTCCCTGAGCGGCCAACGCGACTCGCTTCTCTTCGACTAGAGATTTGTATAAACGAGACGTGCGCCCATCGCTGAGAAGACTGGCGATCGCTTCGTAAATAATACTATCGGGATGGTTCAATGCGGGACGGTGATAGCCTTCGAGATACCAGGGTTGTGAGTTGAGACGCAGGGTGACTTCTCTAGTCTGAGTTTGAGGTGGCTCCACAGCCGTCACATCTGGAGGAGCAGGTCTTGATTTGAACCGACCAAAATAAATCTGGGACAAGCGCTTCACTTCTTTGGGATCGACATCTCCCACCAGGGCGATCGTCAGATTATTGGGCGCATAGTGAGTCTCAAAAAATTCCTGCACATCTTTGCGCGTCAGATTGCGAATATCCTGGTCGTAGCCAATCACCGGACGCTTGTAGGGATGAACCTGAAACGCTTTGTCTAAAAAAGCTTCGATCATTTGCCCGATCGGGGAGTTATCCGTCCGCAGTCGGCGCTCTTCGAGAATGACAGCTTTTTCTTTGTAAAACTCGCGAAACACTGGCTCCAAAAAGCGCTCTGACTCCAACGACATCCACAGTTCCAATTTGTTTGCTGGGAAGCTGTAAAAATAGCGAGTGGCATCGCTCGACGTATTAGCATTCAACCCCACGCCGCCTGCTTGCTCAACGATGCGTCCCAGTTCGTTTTGCTCAACCAGCTTGGCGGCTTCGGCTTCGATGCGATCGAACTCCTGCTGCAATTTAGTCGCTTCTGCGCCTTTTGCGGTTTGGATTTGTTCAGAAAGCTGATCTAAGCGATCGAGCAAGGGCTTTTCTGCTTGAGCATTCGTCGTCCCAATTCGCGTCGTTCCCTTAAAGGCCAAGTGTTCTAAAAAGTGAGCCACTCCTGTTTTTCCATCCGGCTCGTCTGCGCCGCCCACATCTGCATAGGTGAGAAACGAAACAACGGGAGCCTGGTGCCGTTCCAGAACAATAAACTTCATGCCGTTGTCGAGCTTAAACTCAGTGACCTGATCAATCACTCGATCCACATAGGGCTGAATGGATTGAGTCGGCGGAACTTCGGTACGAGCATAAGCGGCTTGAGGCAACCCTTCCCACGTCAGAACGATCGCCAGAAAAATTACCAAACGAATCACCAAACATCTGAAAACTTGACTTTGCAGCAATGGATCTCACTCACGATGAAGAGCAACGGGATCAAACTCTTTAAACGATAGTGAGTAATGGCAATTTTTGGGGAATTTTTAACGAGTTTCTTACTGACGAAAGCTGCGCTGACGGTAAAAAATATAGGTGTCAAACAGGGCACCGACCAGAGCACAGGCGCACCCAATCACCAGTGAGCCTTCTAGCGCGTTACCATTACCAAAGGTTTGAAGAAAGATTTTGACCTGCTCAAGTCCCATTCGAGAAAAGCCATCCAGCCAGGGAAACAGCCCCAATAGCCCTAGCCCGGCGATCGCGCTTCCAACCAACACCAAAGGGGCAATAAAGCTGAAGACGCTTGTCAACGCGAGAGAACGCAAATAGCTGGATGCAAGGCTCATATACATGGCACACTCTGAGCAGTCATACAGGACAGGTAAACTGGAAAAACGCTTTCCGAGTCTTCCTCCAAACTTCTTCCAAGATAGAAGTGATCAGGGTAGTTCCGACCAATTGTTCAGAAATCTTAAATCTTTATAAAGAAACTTGGTGAACTTTCTCACAGCAGTATGACATTCACCCAAAGATTTTTTTTGTAACCCGCTTTACCAGTTGCTGACCTATTGCAGAGATTTACGCAGATCTACTTAGGGGCAGAATTTGCGTTTCAAACTTGGTTAAATGGCTTGTGTCTTCAGAGTGATGAAGGAACGATCGCAACTTCGTAAAATCACTCCATTCCATTAATTTGACACTGAGGAATTTCTATGCAAGTCCTTAAACATCCAGAAGCCAACAATAATCCTGGTGATCCTCGAAATCGTGAAGTGGTTTTTCCGGGCTACGACATTCAGGACGGTAACTTGGCGACTCCGATCAACTCGTCTCCGATCGTCCGGGCTTATATCAATGCACTCCCAGCTTATCGGGCTGGATTGTCACCGCTGCGTCGAGGGCTAGAAGTGGGAATGGCTCACGGCTACTGGATTTTTGGCCCATTTGCCAAGTTGGGGCCGCTGCGCGACACCGATATTGCTAATCTGGCCGGGCTGCTGTCTACGATCGGGCTGCTAATCATCTCCACACTTACCCTTTCTCTCTATGCCAGCAGTAATCCTCCTGGGCCGACGGTTACCATTACAACGCCCAATCCACCCGATACATTCCAATCAGAACACGGTTGGAATGAGTACGCCAGTGGCTTTTTGATCGGGGGAATTGGAGGAGCAGCCCTTGCTTACTTCTTGCTGAATAATATTGCTTTGTTTAAGAACTTTGCGGCAGGGCTGTAGGCGATCGTCATTGCTACTTTCTTAGACTAAATAAGATTGAATTCACATTAAAAAATCAGGCGGATGCAATCGATAAGACTGGATCTGCCTGATTTAGGTTGAAGCGTAATCTAGTTGACCGACTGTTTGAGCAGTTTGGACAACAATTAACCATTGAAGTCAGTTAACAGACCGCAGGAACAGGCTCAAAGAGGGCTGACTCAATCTTGCTCAAGGCTTCTTCGAGGTCATCATTGACGATTTGAATGTCAAACTCATGAGCCGCATTCACTTCTTCTCTGGCTCTTGCCAAACGCCGCTCGATCGCACTGTCAGAATCTTGTCCCCGGCCACGAATGCGAGTTTCTAACTCACTCATCGAAGGGGGCAAAATAAACATTCGCAGCGCACTGGGGAAGGTTTTGCGAATCTGCCTCGCTCCGTCTAGTTCGATTTCTAATATTACCCACTGTCCTGCTTGGATCTTGTCTTGGACTGCCTGACGAGGAGTGCCATAGCAGTTGCCCGCAAATTCTGCCCATTCCAGTAGTTCGCCCTGCGCGACCATCCGCTCAAATTGGAGCCGCGTCACAAAGTAATAGTCTCGTCCGTCAATTTCTCCAGGACGGGGAGCGCGAGTTGTGACTGAGACAGATACATAAATTTCTGGATGACGACGAAGCAGCGATCGCAGTAAGGTGCCTTTTCCTACACCGCTTGGCCCCGTCAAAACAATGAGTCTACCCTTGCCCATAGTCTGCCTCGAATGCGTTAGCGCTAAAGTTCCCGGTTTCGTGATTATGTGAGTATAGCGTGTAACCTTTATGAGTTTAGAGTTCTGAGTTCTTAATCCAAAACTTGGAAGAAGTCAAAACGCTACTCTTCTGTCTCTCTGGTAAAAACAAATCGATTGGCCACCGTTTCGGGCTGAATGGCTGAGAGAATAATATGTCCTGAGTCTGTAATAATCACGGCTCTAGTGCGTCGTCCATAGGTGGCATCTACGAGCCTTTTTTCGTCTCTTGCGTCAGTGATTAGTCGTTTGATAGGGGCAGATTCAGGACTGACGATCGCCACAACTCGATTGGCGGACACAATATTGCCAAACCCAATGTTGATCAACTTGATATCGGTCATGGGCGGTTTGTCCGATCGAGCCAAGCTAGGGAACTCACCCCTCATCGTATCTGCAAAAAAATCTCACTACAAGGTAAACACGCAAACTTAATAGATAGCTTTTGGATACCGGACTTAAGACAGCAAATTCAAGACATTAAACTCAAAACCTTTTCTATTCACTTCTATTCACAGTCTAGCCAGTCCTGAATTCCTTATTTTTACACCACACGATAGACTCAAGAGAGGGATGAATTCGTAACAGATGAATTAAAAACAATGGTTGCAGAATTGAACTGTCAAACCTGAAGACTGTTCATCCTCGATTGTTCATCGTTTCTAAAGAACTATTTTGCAACCTGTTGACCTAACGACACTGACCGCGGCCTGCTGCGAAATTCGGACTGATTGGCTGCCTGCTCGATTGGAGCAAGTCTATCAGCACGATCGCTTTACGGTATCTCTGGCGCTCCGCACATTAGATCGGCGAGGTTGGTTAACGATTTCCTGGCATCCGCAAGCGGCTCGAATTGGGGTGGGCAGTCCACCGCCTCGGACTCCAGATACCTTTACCTTTAGTCAACAGTTGCGTCATCAGGTGGGAAATCTGGCCCTGGTGGCGATCGTCCCTGTGGCTGCGTGGGAGCGTGCGCTCGATCTGCAATTTGCCAAACGTCCGGGTGATCCGGTTTTGTGGCATTTGTATGTCGAGATTATGGGCAAATACAGCAATGTGATTTTGGCAAATCAGGACAATCAGATTGTGACAGCGGCTCATCAGGTGAGTTCTAATCAATCTAGCGTTCGCCCGATTCAGACGGGTCAGCCTTATGAGTTGCCGCCTGCGCTCAGAGATCCGAGTCCCACTTTGAGCGAAAGTTTGGAAAGCTGGCGATCGCGCGTTGCGCTGGTGCCCGGTGCCATTCGTCGTAACCTGCTCAAAAACTATCGGGGTCTCAGTTCTGCCCTGTTGCTCTCAATGCTGCAAGCGGCAAAGCTTGACCCAGACGAATCGACCGAAAATTTGACCGATGCAGATTGGGATCGCTTGTTTGACCGCTGGCAGACCTGGCTAAAGACGCTAGAGAATGGCGAGTTTCAACCGGGTTGGACGGCGACAGGCTACACCGTAATGGGTTGGGCCATGACTGAGCCAGTGAGTTCGGTACAAACGCTGCTCGATCGCTACTACACCAACCAACTCAACCAGCAGGTTTTTGGGCAACTTCGTCATCAAATTCAGCAGAAGCTCAATACGCTGTTGGGCAAGCTACGAGTCAAAGCAGATTCTTTTAAAGGTCGGTTGGCGAGCGCTGATCAGGCTGATCAATCAAAGCAGCAGGCCGATTTGTTGATGGCGCACCTGCATTTGTGGGAACCGGGACTAAAAGCGATCGAGCTTCTAGACTTTGAAACCGAGCAGCCGATCAAGATTCCCCTTGATCCCGAAAAAAACGCGGTGCAAAATGCTCAGGCACTCTACAAACGTCACCAAAAATTAAAACGAACTCGTGGGGCGATCGAGCCGTTACTTCAAGCCGTTCAAGAAGAAATCGACTACCTCGAACAGGTCGAAGCCACGCTGACTCAATTTACAGACTATCAAGCGCCCGAAGATTTAGAAGCGCTGGAAGAGGTGCGCGAAGAACTGATTCAGCAAAATTATATAGAAGCGTCTGACTACCAAAAAGAGCCAGCTAAAGAAGATGCGGCAAGTCGTCCTTATCAGTACAAAACGCCCAGCGGCTTTGAATTATTGGTGGGAAGGAACAATCGACAAAACGATCGACTGACGCGATCGGCAAATGAATACGATCTCTGGTTTCACACTCAAGAAATTCCTGGCAGTCATGTCCTTTTACGACTGGAACCTGGAGCCGCGCCTGACGAATCTGATCTGCAATTTGCGGCTGACTTGACGGCCTACTACAGCCGCGCTCGACAAAGTGAGCAAGTCCCCGTCGTCTACACCGAACCCAAGCACGTCTATAAACCTAAAGGCGCAAAACCTGGAACGGTTATATATAAGCAAGAGCGCATCCTCTGGGGACAGCCTCAACGAGTCAGCGAAAAGTAGCGATTAGGCCCGGCAATCAGTCAGGCTTTTCGATCGCGTCCTCTACCATTAGAAAGAGCTATGTCACCAAACTGTGAATATTCGTGACAAAAAGTTTGTGTATGTTGTTACAATGTTGAGCGAATAGGGCTTAATGACCTAGAAAGAACCCGCCGCAAGTATGGGAACGCGTGGATGGGTCTTCTCCAATGTAAAAAGATACGAAAACGACAACAGGTTGATTTGGGCCGGCTTTTTGACAAAGCTGGCTATTTTTTCGCCAAACGTCACTAAGACGAACCTTCACAAAGGGTTGGCAACTACTAGTTTTTACCAGTAAATTTTGAACACTGCCGTATCACAAAAAACAGTCTGCCTTCTCTAACATCCAAGGTGAGCGATCGAAAGCGTTTCGCGATATGATGCAAAGCCATTAATGCCCCCAAGTCTCGGTAAATCCTTTCGGTGAATCCTAACTACGCACTCGTTCACGAATGGTTAACGCCCAAAGCAACAGGTGGCTCAGAACTTGTTGTGCAGGAAATTCTCAAACATGTGGATGCTGATTTGTACGCACTGATTGATTTTGAATCGGTGAATCCCAAAAGCTATCTTTATCAGCGCAAGATTGGCACGACTTTTTTACAGCATTTTCCGTTTGCTCAAAGGGGTGTTCAGAAATATTTGCCGTTTTTGCCGTTGGCGATCGAGCAGCTTGATCTGCGTCACTATGATGTGATTCTCTCGTCGTCTCATGCAGTGGCCAAAGGCGTTCTCACGGCTCCGCATCAGATGCACATTTGCTATTGTCACGCCCCAATGCGCTATGCCTGGGATCTGACATTTGACTATCTAGACGGCAGCAGATTAGGGCGGGGTTTGGCAGGCATTCCGACTCGATATTTGTTACATCGACTGCGCCAATGGGATGTGATTTCTGCCAATCGAGTCGATCATTTCATTGCCAACTCTAAAACCACGGCTCGACGCATCTGGCGCTACTATCGACGATCGTCCAAAGTGATTTATCCCCCTGTGAATATCGATCGCTTTCCGTTTAACTCTGCCAAACAAGATTTTTATGTCACGGTTTCTCGACTCGTTAGCTACAAAAAAATCTCACTGATCGTTCAGGCGTTTAATCAATTGGGATTGCCTTTAGTTGTGATTGGCAGCGGTGCAGAACTCAAACACCTGCAACGCATCGCCCAGCCCAATGTTCAGATTTTAGGATGGCAACCCGATGAAGTCGTGAGCGAGTATCTTTCTCAAGCCAAAGCCTTTGTCTACGCGGCTTACGAAGATTTTGGTATCGCTCCCGTCGAAGCTCAAGCCTGCGGAACTCCTGTGATCGCGTTTGGGGCAGGCGGCACTTTGGAAACGGTGCGAGATGTGCGGCAACACGGCAGCCAAGGAACGGGCGTTTTATTTTCTGAGCAAACTGAACAAGCGGTGATCGAAGCGGTGCAAATTTTTGAAACACACTATCCTATTTTGGAGCCAGCCGTCGCCCGATCGCACGCTCTTTATTTTCGAGCCGATCGCTTCCAACAACAGTATTTGTCATTTTTAGACATCGCTTATCGAGACTTTCAAGCCAAAAACTCCTGACATTCTGGACGAATTATTCAAAATTACCTATTTAGAGGGGAGCAAATTCACTCAGAAGGAGTCTATGGCTTTATGATTTGACTGTGTGGTGTGGAATTGTTAAGGAGTAAGATGACTGCCGAAAGCCGACTCATCTCCGGTAAATCTATTCGGACATTTCTCAAGCGTGAGATAAGACCGCTTATTCTCAAAACCCTGCATGGGAAACGCGCTAAAAGAATGTTTGATATTGCATTCTCGCTTGCAGTTTTAATTTTGTTTTCTCCGGTTTATCTGCTTCTCTCGATGCTGATTGCGCTCAGTTCGGAGGGGCCGATTTTCTACGTGCAAGAGCGCGTCGGGAAAAACTACAAACGATTTGGCTGCATCAAATTTAGAACGATGGTTGCCAAGGCCGACGAAGCACTGGTCGAGATCATGGAAACCTCTCCCCAGATGCGCCAGGAATTTGAAGACAATTTCAAACTCAAGTACGACCCGCGCATTACCTGGATTGGTCAGATTCTCAGAGTTACGAGCCTCGACGAGTTTCCTCAATTTTGGAACGTGCTGAAGGGCGATATGAGTGTGGTCGGGCCGCGTCCCCTTGTGGTAGAAGAATTGCCCAAATATGGACAACATACCGATCGCATTCTCACCACTCGCCCTGGCATCACAGGATTGTGGCAAGTCTCCGGGCGTAACGACATCCCCTATCCTCAACGGGTCAGAATGGATCTCTACTACGTCAACGCTAGAAATTTTTGGCTAGATCTGCGGCTGATCGTGAGAACGATCGGGGTTGTCCTCTTCCCAAAAAACAACGGCGCGTATTAGATTGCAAAGCGCACCCTACGTCAGCTTTGGCCTTATGAAATATCGGGGTCTGTAGAAAACTTCTTAACTGAATTTTCAAAATCAATCAAATCGATCGACTTTCTGCTCAAAGCTTTACAAAAGCTTCAGGGAGTCGATTTTTTATGTAGAAACCATCAAGCCTGACCGCCGATCCGGACTAAACCCCCCTTGCGTGTATTTACTAGCAGCACGGCTCTATCAAATTTGCGTTTCTACCGATTGGTTTCTAGTCTTCATCAAAGATCGAAACGCGACCTTGAGCAGTCCAGCACAGTACGGCGAGTGATGAATCCTTCAACAAATCTTGTTCTAGATTCTATCGAACCTTCATCACCCAAACAACCGCTTTACGGTAGCCTGGATGTTATTTGTGCGACTGTCCGAGGGATAACTAGACGTAGAAAATTCAAGATAGATTGACGTTACAGTAATCGGAAGCGAGTCAGCGATCGTGCATGGCGGCTCCTTTCTAACCAGTAGTTGCAGGCGAGGAAAATCAAGAATGACGCAGCGTAAGCGGGCACTTTTAACGGGTATCACAGGTCAAGACGGCTCCTATTTGAGCGAATTGCTTCTCGAAAAGGGCTACGAAGTTCATGGCATTATTCGTCGGACTTCGACCTTTAACACCGATCGCATCGATCACATTTACGAAGATCCCCACGTTGAAGATGCAAGACTGTTTTTGCACTATGGCGATCTGGCAGATGGCACCACGCTGCGCCGCATTTTAGAAGAAGTTCAGCCTGTCGAAATCTACAACCTGGGCGCTCAATCTCACGTCCGCGTTAGTTTTGACTCGCCAGAATACACCGCCGATGTCGTCGGAATGGGCGTTCTGAGAATTCTAGAAGCCATTCGTGACTATCAACAGCGCACCGGAATCGAAGTTCGCTTTTATCAAGCAGGCTCTTCTGAGATGTATGGCAAAGTTCAGGCCGTCCCTCAAAATGAAGACACGCCGTTTTATCCTCGCAGCCCTTACGCCTGTGCCAAGATGTACGGTCACTGGCAGACGGTCAACTACCGCGAATCCTATAACCTGTTTGCGTGTAATGGGATCTTGTTTAACCACGAATCTCCCCGTCGCGGCGAAACCTTCGTGACTCGTAAAATCACCCGCGCTGTTGCTCGGATTGTCGCTGGCAAACAGAAGAAGCTCTTTATGGGCAACCTGGATGCCAAACGCGACTGGGGCTATGCCAAAGATTATGTGCGGGCGATGTGGCTGATGCTGCAACAAGAACAGCCCGACGACTATGTGGTCGCTACGGGTGAGACGCACTCGGTCAAAGAATTTCTGGATCTGGCTTTTGGCTATGTGAATCTGGATTGGCAAGACTACGTTGAGTTTGACGATCGCTATCTCCGTCCGACGGAAGTAGATCTTTTGATCGGTGACCCTGCCAAAGCCAAACAAAAGCTCAATTGGGAACCCTCTGTCACCTTTGAAGAGTTGGTTCACCTGATGGTTGAGGCTGACTTAGGCGCATTGGGCTTAGGCTCCCCCGACAGCAAATTTGCTCAAGATCACGCCACCATTCGCCAAAATCTTGTCGGTAGCACATCGTTTTAGGATCGCACTCGCCCTGGAGAAGAGCATGACCTCAACAACGTTAGATCTCAAAAATAAGCGGATTTTGGTAACGGGCGGCGCTGGCTTTTTGGGTCGTCAAGTGATCAGCCAGCTCTGTGACGCGGGGGCTGACTTAGAGAAAATTACGGTGCCGCGATCGCAAGACTGTGACCTCAAGCAGCTCGAAAACTGTCAACGGGCAGTCGATCAGCAAGATGTGGTTGTTCACTTAGCGGCTCACGTCGGCGGTATCGGTCTCAACCAGGAAAAGCCTGCGGAGTTGTTTTATGACAACTTGATGATGGGCACTCAGTTGATTCACTCGGCGTATCAGGCAGGGGTTGAGAAGTTTGTCTGCGTGGGTACGATCTGCGCCTATCCCAAGTTCACACCCGTTCCGTTTAAGGAAGACGACATCTGGAACGGCTACCCCGAAGAGACCAACGCCCCTTATGGGGTTGCTAAAAAAGCTCTGCTGGTGCAGCTTCAAGCCTATCGTCAGCAATATGGATTTGATGGCATTTACCTTCTGCCTGTGAATCTATACGGCCCCGAAGACAACTTTGATCCGCGCAGTTCGCATGTGATCCCAGCGTTGATTCGCAAGGTGCATGAGGCGCAGATTCGAGGTGACGAGCAGCTACCCGTGTGGGGCGATGGCAGTCCGACTCGCGAGTTTCTCTACTCGGTGGATGCGGCGAGAGGAATTGTGATGGCCACTCAGGCGTACAGCGATCCTGAACCTGTCAACTTGGGAACGGGGTATGAGATTTCGATTCGCGATCTGATTACCTTGATTTGTCAGTTGATGGAGTTTAAGGGTGAGATTGTTTGGCAAACGGATAAGCCCAATGGTCAACCGCGTCGCTGTCTAGATACCGAACGGGCAAAAGCCGCTTTTGGTTTCACCGCTCAGGTCGGATTTGAGGAAGGCTTGAGAAATACGATCGCCTGGTATCGCCAAAACGCGCAGTAGTCGATCGCTCAAAATTCATCAGCTTGTAGAGATACTCCAACCGGGTGTCTCTCTTGCTTTTTAAAGGGTTTTTGGAAGACAAACATCGGGCGCACAGAGATGGGGGAACGCGATCGTCGTCACCTTCAAGTTAGCTATAGCGTAATCGCTGAAACGTTTGTTGAGAAATGTTTTTACGCTGTGGACGGTTTCTATAAAGATGAGATTAATTTCAATCTCATCTTTGGCTATTCCCTGTGGGTACGCACCAAACCTTCTCTTTGGGCATTGATAAAACCTACTTTACAAACTCTCTAGGAGGAATTAAACTTTGATGGTTAGTGAGCATTCACCAGGAATTTAGTTATGAGCCTTTGGGACAGCATTTTAGCCGAATCAAACGCAGGTTTTACTGGAAGTACACTGGCTTTTGGAGATCCTCGCGATGTTTTCATAAATAGTGTTAATAGAAATTCTTTGAACACCCAATGGTTTTTTCAAGGTGCTGTATGGAGAAGCAGTTATTCAGATCAAGGTATCTACGGCAATACTGCCGCAGGTGGGAATGGTAATGACTACACCACGGCTTACAACGAATACAGCAGCGGAATAGACTTTTTGTTTGGCGGTGCTGGAGCAGACACTTTTGTTGCAGGTGATCAATTTGGTCCTCACTATTTTAGTAACAATTTCGGTCTTACGAATCCTCGTTTTGCAGTTGTTACTGACTACAACATCAATGCAGGTGATATGGTTCAGTTATCATCACTAGGACTTAATGGCTACACTTCTGGCGAAATTAATCTTCCTGGTAATGCAATTCCAGATGCGGTTCTTTATTACAACAACAAACCAATAATGGTCTTTTTGGATACTCCTATAACTAGTTTGAAGTTTACTCTTGGCTAGAGTAAGCGCGAATCTTGCTGTAAGTTAAAGAATTCACCAGCAGAGAATCCACAAACCAATAATGGTCTTTTTGGATACTCCTATAACTAGTTTGAAGTTTACTCTTGGCTAGAGTAAGCGCGAATCTTGCTGTAAGTTAAAGAATTCAGCAGCAGAGAATCCATTCGCTTTCTAGCCCCTAGAATCAGACGCAGAAGAACTTTTTGAATCTGAACGACACACCCTCAGAGATCAATCACGGCAAAAGTCGGGTAGGCGCGAATGGCATATTCTTGCCAGACTCGAAACCCGCGATCGATCAACACTGGATGCTCAATGTCATAGCGCAAAATTGCCTGACGAATGTTCTCAGTTTCTTGCTCGTGATCAAACTTGGCAGAGTGAATGGCGATCGTCGTCAAGCAAGTCTGATATTTCTCTTCCAAATATTTCAGATCGGGCAGAACATGTAGACAGTTGATGCAGCCATAAGTCCAGAAGTCGAGCAAAACGACCCGCCCTTTGAGATTTTTGAGCGAGAGGGGACGATCGATATTTAGCCAAACGCAGTCTTGAGGCAGTTGGGGGGCACGGACACGAGGCATAAAAAATTCGCAAAGCTTGATGCCCTCACCCTAGCGAAAAAAAGAGGCCCGATTCGATCGGGCCTCTGATTCTACTAACTTGTTTGTTGCTGACTTTTACTGAATGGCTGGGATGGGGATGGGTTCGTCAGAGGGGGCTTCTAGTGTTTTGGGGAGTTCGATCGGAGTTTCGGGCGGGGCGGGTTCAACAGGACGATTCGTTTGATTTGACGGTTCGGCGACTCTAGCGGCTGGCTGTCTTGGTTCAGTGGGTTTGACTTTAAGAGGAGGTGAGGCAATTGGCGGATTAAGCGGCATTCCCAATCGCTTCTCTAATTCGCTTCTCGGCTTGGTTGCAGGCACTTCGGGAGTTTCAGGTAACTGAGTTTCAGGAAGCGAGGGAGCTTCTTCTGGTTCAGCTTTTTCGACTGCTTCGATCGGGTCTTCTACAAGCGGCTCAGGCGCAGTGCTGGGAGAAGGTTGGGGCATTTCGGGGCGACGGAGGCGATCGAAGAATCCTTTCTGAGGGGTCTCTTTGACGGGTGAAATCGGAAGGTTGGGAATTGGCTCCTCTGAATCCGTTGGCTCGACTGCTTCTTCAGGAACAGGTTCTACAGAGGGAGTCGGATCTGGTGTGATAGTTGGAGACGGTTTTACTGTTTCAGGACGACGGAAGCGATCGAGAAAACTTTCTCTTGGGGCTTCTTTGACCGTTGGACTCGAAGGGTCTGAAGTTGGTTCTTGGGCTGGCTCGGCCCCTTGCGGGTAATTCGGAGAGATCGTCTCTTCAGGATTTGGCTCCATTGTGGGAGTGGGTGTCACCTGTGGGAGTGGTTTTATTCGTTCGGGGCGACGGAAGCGATCGAAGAATCCGCTTTGAGGGGCCTCTTTGACAGGGGGAATCGGAAGTTCGGGAATGGGCTTCTCTACTGACTCTGGTGGAGCTTCCTCTATCTCAGGAATGGGAGACACACTCGGAGTCGGGTCTGGCGTAGGAATGGGAAAGGGCTTGGGCGATCGAGGGCGGCGGAAGCGATCGAAGAATCCGCCTTGAGGAGCCTCTTTAGCCGATGGAACCGGGAGTTCGGGAATGGGGCTTTCAGTCGGTGGTGCTGCTTTGGGCGTTGGCTCCACAGTAGGAATGGGTTCAGGAGTCACACTTGGCGTTGGTTCGGGAGAAGGTTCCAGATTCTCAGGACGGCGGAAGCGATTGAAGAAGCCTTTCGGCGCTGGTGACTCAGGCTCGACCCCTTGCGGGTCACTCGGAGAGATCGCAGGCTTCGTCTCGTCTTCTTTGGTTTCATCCTCGATCGGCTTTTCTGTCGGGGTCGGCTTCGGGGTGACTTCCACTGACGGAACAGGGGACGGAACAACGGGGATCGGCTCTGGAGAAGGAGTCGGTGCTGGTGAAGGTACTCTAGGCTTGTCGTTTTGGTCAACGATGCCACGAGCATCTGCCGCAGAGATTTCACCACGAACTAACTTAGACAACGTATCTTTGCCGTTCGGTTCATAGGTGAAGACTCGTGCCGTGTTGTTGTAGACATTCTGAATCGAATTGCCCTTCTCGTCGATGTACTGCAACTGCACCCAATTTTTGCCAGGCTTAAAGCCTTTGAGATAGAGCGGCTGCCAGCGATCGATCACAAAACTTTCCCCATTCACCGTCACCTTAATGCGCCAGTCCACCACATCATCTTGCTCATCTTCTTCGGCGACAAGGTGCAGAGGAGCATTGGTCAGATAGAAATCTAGCAAAACTGGTTCTGCGCCATACGTCCCCTGTGGACGGCTGTAAGTCAACAGCGGCAAATTGGGATCAGGATTATTGTCAGAAGTTTTGGTGAAAACGTGAAACATCGTCTGAGCATACGCGCCATCATTCTTAAAGCTCTCATGCCAGGGACGACCCGCCAATACTCGAATCGTATGAGTTCCAGGGGCCAGATCTGTGAACGTAATTGGCTGACTCGTGTCGTAAACTGCCCGATAAGGCTGATTATCTAGAAAGACATGTAGATGAGATCCCAGTCCCAAACTCTCATCCTTATATAGGGGCAGATCCTTGACTTGAAGCCGCACCTCTACGGCATCGTCCTGCAACACTTCGCCCGCACGAGGAGAGACGATCGTCACCTGCGGCTGATACTTCTCTAAAACCTGCCGCAATTCTTGAATCACCTCTGGCGGCGAGACTTCTGAAATCTTGCCAGCCAACTTGACAGGGGCAGCACCCGGAGCAGGCGGCTCAACGGATACAACCTTTTCGCTGCATCCCCACAGATTTAACAGCAGCAGTCCAGATATCAGTAACGTCTTAGCAACAGTCCACCAGCGGTTGATCCCAAACACCGAGCATACTCCTACATACGAACCAGTCTTCAGCTACCAGCTTAGGGGTTTGTGGGGCGATCGATTGAATATTTCTCAACCTGACGATTTGTAAAACTGTGTAGATATATGTATGAAGGGCGAACTGCGCTCTAAAAACCTGCCAAAACAAGCTGTCTTTAGAGAACGGTAATGGAGGAAATTGAATTCGCGACGACAAATTTAGTCTTACAAAGCACAGATCACTTGCTGCGTCTTGCTTCTACAACAAATTGTTAATAACTAGATGAATAAAATATCGTTTACGCTCAATGGTTTTGATTTACTTTTTCGATGTTTGAGAGATGTAAAGTTAATCGACAAACCCTTGACTTTTGATGACTTGCTAAAAGTTGGAACCCAATCACTATCCCTCTTTCACAGAGTTTGAATTATTGTTAACTGTCTCTGAAAACGTCTTCATCATCCACCTATAATGACGCAATGAGAACCCACAAAGGCTACTTTCATGACGATTGCAGGATTCTGACCTAGTTGTGAAAAGACACTTTGTTCTCAGATCAACCGTTAAGACTGCACGCAAGTTACAAAGCACACGCTTTTATACGAATGAAGATAGCCATTCAGTGCAGCAAAACCGAACCGTCTGGGATCAAAGACCAGCCTGAAGTTCGGAACTTGCTCGTTCCTTGTCTAGAGAGAGGAGAGTCTCAATGACAATTAGCCCACCGGAGCGCGAGGCAAAGGTCAGGGTTGTTGTCGATAAAGATCCGACTCCTACTTCCTTTGAGAAGTGGGCACAACCGGGTCACTTCGATCGCACCCTATCTAAAGGCCCAAAAACCACCACCTGGATTTGGAACCTTCACGCCAACGCCCATGATTTCGATAGCCATACCAGCGACTTAGAAGACGTTTCTCGTAAAATCTTTAGCGCCCACTTTGGCCATTTGGCAGTTGTGTTCATCTGGCTGAGTGGCATGTACTTTCATGGCGCTCGCTTTTCAAACTATTCTGCTTGGCTTGCTGATCCCCTCCACGTAAAGCCCAGTGCTCAAGTGGTGTGGCCGATCTTCGGTCAAGAAATCCTCAATGCTGATGTCGGCGGCGGCTTCCACGGGATTCAGATTACCTCTGGGTTCTTCCAACTGTGGCGAGCAGCAGGCATCACCAACGAATTCCAGCTTTATGTCACCGCGATCGGCGGATTGGTCATGGCTGGTCTGATGTTGTTTGCCGGGTGGTTTCACTACCACAAACGCGCTCCCAAACTGGAATGGTTCCAGAACGTGGAGTCGATGCTCAACCATCACCTGTCTGGCTTATTTGGACTGGGTTCCCTCGGTTGGGCTGGACACCAAATCCACGTCGCTCTTCCCATCAACGAGCTTTTGGATCGCGGCGTTCCCGCAGACAAGATTCCGCTGCCTCACGAGTTCATTTTGAACTCGCAACTGATGGCAGACATCTACCCCAGCTTTGCCAAAGGACTGACTCCTTTTTGGACATTGAATTGGGGCGAATACGCTGACT
The DNA here is from genome assembly GCF_052939515.1 of Phormidesmis sp. 146-33. NCBI lineage: Bacteria > Bacillati > Cyanobacteriota > Cyanophyceae > Leptolyngbyales > Leptolyngbyaceae > Phormidesmis > Phormidesmis sp. 146-33. Next base: position 54,612 of record NZ_JBJPHU010000005.1, on the reverse strand, counting down.
TCCTCACCTTCAAGGGTGGCTTAAACCCTGTCACAGGCGGACTTTGGTTGACAGATACCGCGCATCACCACCTGGCGATCGCCGTCCTGTTTATCATCGCGGGTCACATGTACCGCACCAACTGGGGCATCGGTCACAGCATCAAGGAAATTCTGGAAGCGCACAAAGGCCCCTTCACTGGCGAAGGTCACAAGGGTCTATATGAAGTGCTGACGACTTCCTGGCACGCTCAACTCGCCATTAACCTGGCAATGGTTGGCTCTCTGAGCATCATCGTGGCGCAACACATGTACGCGATGCCTCCCTATCCGTATCTGGCGACTGACTACGGTACACAGTTGTCGCTGTTTACTCACCACATGTGGTTGGGTGGCTTCTTCATCGTCGGTGGAGCGGCTCACGGTGCCATCTTTATGGTGCGGGACTACGATCCGGTTGTGAATCAAAACAATCTGCTCGATCGGGTCATCCGTCACCGCGACGCTATCATTTCTCACCTCAACTGGGTTTGTATCTTCCTGGGCTTCCACAGCTTCGGTCTGTACGTTCATAACGACACGATGCGCGCTTTGGGTCGTCCTCAAGATATGTTCTCGGATACCGCAATTCAACTTCAGCCTGTGTTTGCTCAGTGGATTCAAAATCTCCACACGCTGGCACCTGGCTCAACGGCTCCCAACGCTTTGGCTCCTGCGAGTTATGCATTTGGTGGCGGTACGATCGCAGTCGGCGGTAAGGTTGCCATGATGCCGATCGTCCTGGGTACGGCGGACTTTATGGTTCACCACATCCACGCCTTTACGATTCACGTCACGGTACTCATTCTGCTGAAAGGCGTTCTGTTTGCCCGTAGCTCACGTCTGATTCCTGACAAAGCAAACTTGGGCTTCCGCTTCCCTTGCGACGGCCCCGGTCGTGGCGGCACCTGCCAGGTTTCTGGTTGGGATCACGTCTTCCTCGGTCTGTTTTGGATGTACAACTCCATCTCCGTCGCCATCTTCCACTTCAGTTGGAAAATGCAGTCGGATGTTTGGGGAACCGTTGCACCAGACGGCACGGTTGACCACATCACGGGCGGCAACTTTGCTCAAAGTGCAATCACGATCAACGGCTGGTTGCGTGACTTCCTCTGGGCACAGGCCTCTCAGGTGATTAGCTCTTACGGTTCAGCGCTGTCGGCTTACGGCTTGCTGTTCTTGGGCGCTCACTTTGTCTGGGCATTTAGCTTGATGTTCTTGTTTAGCGGTCGCGGTTACTGGCAAGAACTGATCGAGTCGATTGTTTGGGCACACAATAAGCTAAAAGTTGCACCTGCGATTCAACCTCGCGCCTTGAGCATCATTCAAGGTCGGGCTGTAGGTGTGGCTCACTACCTCCTAGGCGGAATTGTCACCACATGGGCATTCTTCCTAGCGCGGGCACTGTCACTTGGATAAGCCAGGAGGAATCAAACGCACTTATGGCAACTAAATTTCCAAAATTTAGCCAAGACCTTGCCCAAGATCCCACAACCCGTCGGATTTGGTACGGAATCGCTACGGCTCACGACTTTGAAAGCCACGACGGAATGACGGAAGAGAAGCTTTACCAAAAGCTTTTTGCGACCCACTTTGGTCATCTGGCAATCATCTTTCTTTGGGCATCAGGTAGCCAATTCCACATCGCTTGGCAAGGCAACTTCGAGCAATGGATCAAAGATCCTTTAAATGTCCGCCCGATCGCTCATGCGATTTGGGACCCTCAATTCGGTAAACCTGCGGTAGATGCGTTCTCTCAGGGCGGCGCAAACTACCCGGTTGATATCTCCTATTCCGGTCTGTACCACTGGTTTTACACGATCGGGATGCGGACGAATGCAGACCTTTATCAAGGGTCAATCTTCCTGCTGGTTTTGGCGGCCGTCATGCTATTTGCTGGCTGGCTCCACCTTCAGCCCAAATTCCGTCCGAGCCTGGCCTGGTTCAAAAACGCAGAGTCTCGCCTCAACCACCACTTGTCTGGTTTGTTTGGTGTGAGTTCTCTCGCCTGGGCGGGTCACTTGATCCACGTTGCCATCCCCGAATCTCGCGGTCAGCACGTCGGCTGGGAAAACTTCCTTTCGACGATGCCGCACCCCGCAGGGCTAGGGCCCTTCTTTACGGGCAACTGGGGCGTGTATGCAGAAAATCCTGATACGGCGAACCATATCTTTGGTACGGGCGAAGGCTCAGGAACTGCGATTCTCACCTTCTTAGGTGGCTTCCATCCTCAAACCGAGTCGCTTTGGTTGACGGATATGGCGCATCACCACCTGGCGATCGCCGTCCTGTTCATCGTTGCGGGTCACATGTATCGGACAAACTTCGGCATCGGTCACAGCATCAAAGACATGCTGGACAGTAAGAAGGGTCTGGTCGGTGGACGATCGGAGGGTCAGTTTAACCTGCCTCACCAGGGGTTGTATGACGTTGTTAACAACTCCCTCCACTTCCAACTGGCGCTGGCGCTGGCAGCTCTCGGAGTCATCACCTCGCTCGTTGCTCAACACATGTACGCGCTGCCTCCCTACGCTTTCATGGCGAAGGACTTTACAACACAGGCTGCGTTGTATACCCATCACCAGTACATTGCTGGATTCTTAATGGTGGGGGCGTTTGCTCACGGCGCTATCTTCTGGGTTCGGGACTACGATCCTGACCTGAATAAAGGCAATGTGCTCGATCGTGTTCTCCAACACAAAGAGGCAATCATCTCTCACCTGAGCTGGGTGTCTCTATTCCTCGGCTTCCACACCCTCGGCTTGTACGTTCACAACGACGTGGTGGTTGCATTTGGAACGCCTGAAAAGCAAATCTTGATTGAGCCTGTGTTTGCACAGTTCGTTCAAGCGTCCTCTGGTAAAGCGCTGTATGGTATGCAGACCTTGCTATCTGACCCCAACAGTATTGCTTCGACTGCCTGGCCCAACTACGGCAATGTGTGGCTCCCTGGCTGGTTGGATGCGATTAATAGCGGCACCAACTCTCTGTTCTTGACCATTGGGCCGGGCGACTTCCTGGTTCACCATGCGATCGCGCTTGGCTTGCACACCACCACCCTGATTTTGGTCAAAGGTGCGTTGGATGCGCGAGGTTCTAAGCTGATGCCTGACAAGAAAGACTTTGGCTACAGCTTCCCTTGTGATGGGCCAGGTCGTGGCGGTACTTGCGACATCTCAGCCTGGGATGCGTTCTACCTCGCGATGTTCTGGATGCTGAACACTATTGGCTGGGTGACGTTCTACTGGCACTGGAAGCATCTCTCGATCTGGTCGGGGAATGTGGCTCAGTTTAATGAAAGCTCAACTTATCTAATGGGTTGGCTCCGTGACTACCTGTGGCAATACTCTGCGCCGTTGATCAACGGGTATAACCCCTACGGCATGAATAACTTGGCGGTTTGGGCGTGGATGTTCCTCTTTGGGCACCTTGTCTGGGCAACGGGCTTCATGTTCTTGATCTCCTGGAGAGGCTACTGGCAAGAACTGATCGAAACCTTGGTTTGGGCACACGAGCGGACTCCGCTTGCCAACCTGATTCGCTGGAAGGACAAGCCTGTGGCAATGTCGATCGTCCAAGGTCGCTTAGTTGGTCTAGCTCACTTCACTGTGGGGTATGTGTTGACTTACGCTGCCTTTGTGATTGCGTCTACAGCAGGTAAGTTTGGTTAACGCCAACTAACTCTGTAGGCAAATAGAAAGAGTCCCCTGCCGATCGGTGGGGGATTTTTCGTCGTAGCAAGACTTCCACTTTATGGGACGGCTCCCAAGGTTGCCTAGTTACTTACTGAATGCAATCCCTTACAAGTCGCCTCAAACTGAACTGCCTTCTAGGAAAAAAGTTTGTATGTCGAAGTATGAATACAATGCATGATCTTTTGCCTCAAGAACAAAACTTCATTTCTGAAATGCCGTTCCTGAAGGAGCAATTGAATACTTTGCTTGGCTTTGATGCTTGCTCAGAAGACATTGAGAATAATCTTTCTGTTGTGGAGTCAGGTTTGAGAGAACGACTATCCAATGGAAGCACTATTCAAGAGCTATTTGCGCCAACAGTTGCTTTCATTACACACTTGATAGCTGAAACAACTGGAGGAAGCTTAAAGATGTTTATAGATAGGAGAAATGTTTATCCGTTTTGGGAGCCTTGTGTTGTGAAACCCGATGGCTTGTTTTGTTTTCCAGTCACACCCGCCCTTCAGTTTCTGCATGAGGAGCAATCCTTAGTAGATTGGATTCACTTCGAGATAAGAGGTAGCAACATAACTGGAGGAGCAACCTCAAAAGATATCGATATCACAGTTGGAGATTTGAACTCTTGAGAAGCCCCTGCGTTTCTAGATCTCTCAATCACAACATAGACAAACTAGCTCTTAGTGGTCGTCTCTGACTAGCCTTCGTTTTGTTGATCGCGATTTCGATCAAGACGGCGCTGCATCTCATCAAAACGACGATCGCTATCAATCTTTAGCTGTCTCAGGTCGGCTAAGAGAATTTCAAACCGTTGATCGCTCTCCAGGTGACGCTGACGGGTTGCTGCCAATTCGGCGCTAACGGTTTCAAAATTAAGCTGGTGAATCTGGGCGGTCTGCAAAAGGGCTTCTGCGGCGACTCTTAGATCGGACATATCACGCTCCAAGTTGGTGATTCTAGTGTCTAAAGGCTCCGGCTGCTGCGGGGTTTGGCTCATCGTGACTTCTATTCCTTATTCTAGATAATTACAGTCTGACGAGTTTAAGTATTTGTCAATCACTTCTCCAATTTCTGTCTCCCGATCCCCACTCAATATTTCATTACAAAACGTATTACAGAAAAATAATTACCAACGCAAAGCATAACGATAAGTTATTTAACAAACCAGAATCTCTAAAGTGTGGCTTATCACAATCCTGATATTGTTATTAAGAAGCCGTGCAAAAACACCAGAGCGGATGTAAGCCAAAAAACTGATTCAAGAAATTGGGATCATTTATATCAAGCTGATCCCCTATTGGTGTACGGTACAAAATGGACAACCAAAATCGGTCAGGCGGTCTGTCTGAATGCGCTTGGTGCTGCTTGCTGAAATTTTGACGATTTAAACAGGAAGGGAGATATGTCGTACGCTCAAACCAAGACCCAGAGCAAAACTGGGTACAAGGCTGGGGTTCAAGATTACCGTTTAACGTATTACACCCCAGACTACACCCCCAAAGATACCGATATTCTGGCAGCGTTCCGGGTCACACCTCAGCCTGGAGTCCCCCCCGAAGAAGCAGCCGCCGCCGTCGCAGCCGAGTCTTCTACAGGCACCTGGACAACCGTGTGGACAGACCTGCTGACCGATCTCGATCGCTACAAAGGACGCTGCTACGACATCGAACCCGTCCCCGGTGAAGACAGCCAGTTCATCGCCTACATTGCATATCCTCTGGATTTGTTTGAGGAAGGCTCCGTCACCAATCTCTTGACCTCGTTGGTTGGTAACGTGTTTGGGTTCAAAGCGCTCAAAGCACTGCGTTTAGAAGATTTGCGGATTCCCATCGCTTACTTGAAGACCTTCCAGGGGCCCCCTCACGGCATTCAAGTTGAACGCGACAAAATCAACAAATACGGTCGCCCAATGCTGGGTTGCACAATCAAGCCCAAACTCGGTCTATCAGCTAAGAACTACGGACGCGCCGTTTATGAATGCTTGCGCGGCGGTCTGGACTTCACCAAAGACGACGAAAACATCAACTCGCAGCCTTTCCAACGGTGGCGCGATCGCTTCCTCTTTGTCGCAGACGCAATCCACAAATCCCAAGCAGAAACTGGCGAAATCAAAGGTCACTACCTGAACTGTACCGCCGCCACCTGCGAAGAAATGCTGAAACGGGCTGAGTACGCCAAAGAACTCGAAATGCCCATCATCATGCACGACTTCTTGACGGCAGGCTTCACCGCAAACACCACGCTGGCTCACTGGTGCCGCGACAATGGCGTTTTGCTGCACATTCACCGCGCGATGCACGCTGTCATCGACCGTCAGAAAAACCACGGGATGCACTTCCGCGTCTTGGCTAAGTGCTTGAGAATGTCCGGTGGTGACCACATCCACACGGGAACTGTCGTTGGTAAGCTCGAAGGTGACAAGGCAATTACCCTTGGTTTCATCGACCTGCTCCGCGAAAACTACATCGAGCGCGATCCGTCTCGTGGGATCTACTTCACCCAAGATTGGGCCTCAATGCCCGGTGTGATGGCGGTTGCGTCCGGTGGGATTCACGTATGGCACATGCCTGCTCTTGTGGAAATCTTCGGTGACGATTCCGTGCTGCAATTTGGTGGTGGGACGCTCGGACACCCCTGGGGTAACGCACCTGGTGCAACGGCTAACCGCGTGGCTCTCGAAGCCTGTGTCCAAGCCCGCAACGAAGGTCGTGACCTGATGCGTGAAGGCGGCGACATCATTCGTGAAGCTTGCCGTTGGTCTCCTGATCTGGCGACCGCTTGCGAACTTTGGAAAGAAATCAAGTTTGAGTTTGAGGCTGTCGATACCGTTTGATGAACAGGGATGAGGGGTTGTCTTCGATGATCTGTTCCCCCTTTGGGGGTAATACGCTTCGCGAGAGGGATGAAGGATAAAAAGAAGAGTCGGTGGTGAGAGAGGAGAAATGTAGTAGTACACTCATTCTCAACAATCTCCAGACCTTACTCTTCAACACAGTCTACTCATTCCTCATCCCTCATCCTTCATCCCTCCCTTTATGGATCTCAAGCGAATTGCGAAAGATACGACAAAAACGCTGGTCAGCTACTTGACTTATCAAGCAGTGCGAGTGGTGATTGCCCAGTTGGATGAAACTGAGCCGAAGCGGGCTTACTGGCTGCATCAATTCTCATCACGAGAACGAATTCAGGACGGCGAGGCTTATTTGCAAGCGCTGTTTCGCGAACGGCAGGATTTGGCATTCAGGATTTTGACCGTGCGAGAACATCTTGCAAATGAGATCTCAGAGTTTTTGCCGGAAATGCTGCGATCGTCGGTTCAAGAGTCCAACATGGAGCAGCGCCGCCAGCAGTTAGAACGTATTACGCAGCTAGATTTGACGACTCCCACTGATTCTGAACCGTCTGAATCTTCTGATTCTGAAGACTCCTAAAGGAGTCGCGTCCACATTAACCCATCCATCTTTGAGGACATTCATGAAAACTCTACCCAAAGAGCAGCGTTTTGAGACTTTCTCCTACCTGCCCCCGCTGACTGATGCCCAAATTGCCCGTCAGATTCAATACACGATCGACCAGGGTTATTTTCCTTGCATCGAGTTTAACGAGAAGTCTGACCCCGCAGAATACTACTGGACGATGTGGAAGTTGCCTTTGTTTAATGCAACTGGCCCTCAAGAAGTCTTGAACGAAGTGCAACAGTGCCGCTCTGAGTATTCCAACTGCTACATTCGTGTCGTGGCCTTTGACAACATCAAACAGTGTCAGGTGATGAGCTTTATTGTTCACAAGCCTGGTACGAGTGGCAACAGCAGTGGCTACCGTTATTAGTTTGCGATTCGCCAATGTTTGATTGGCAGTTGTTTTGAGGTTCTTAACAGAGAATCTTTCACATGCATCGGGGAGTAGTTTATGCTATCTCCCTTTTTTGTTGTTGTAATGTTTGTTCTACTAATGTCGATTCGACGAAGTTCTTTCCAGTCAATTTACGTCGTGTTGTTTTACTTAAATATTGAAATGGGTCTGATGAAGCACGATCGCTACAAAACCGTCTCATCAAACCCATCTAACTAACTTTTAATTTGAAGTTGTTTTGGTTACCTAATTAGGCATTCGAGGAAGTCATTTTTTCGACTTCAGCAGGCTTAAAGAAACCGACGTATCCTGCAACAAGGGCCGTCAATGCATTAAACCAGACATTGTTTCCGTAGATCGGCATTAGCCCAAATGTCGTATTTGTGGCGGGCAGCAAACCCATGAGAACAATCAGCGTATAGACGATCGCAAAGCCGCGATTGTAAACCAACGAACCGCTAAAACTTGTGGCAGCCGCAATTCCTAAAACACCAACGACGATGTGAATCGCATTGTGCAAAAAGTTAGTTGGAAACAATCCAAAAACATGTCCATAGCCATCCGAAAAAGACAGTCTAGGAACATAAACTCCAGTCACAGGAGCATCTCCCGGAAACTGAATAAAGCCAGGAATAAACCCAGCAATCCCGACCACTAAAAAGACAATTCCTAGAATCAGAGCGACTGCACGTTCGCTGTCAATTAACTTCTTGAAGGTAGAAGGAAGACTGTTCTGCATTTGATTACCTCAGTGGTTGAAAAATTGAGTGCCATACTCACCATTCAAATAAGGTTTTGAGAATAAAAATCTGTCTGAAGGCATTCTTCGATCGGCTGAATCTGAGAAAGAATGCCCCTTAAAATCCTGCGGAAAACCCAACTCAAAATAGCGTGAAATCCGCTCAGAGACTAGCACTCAGCCAAGTCAAATACTCGCGATAATAGAAATATCAAAGAGAAGATTAATCCGAATGAGAATTCAATCATCCGTGCTAGTTCACTTAGGGTTTGGTAAGTATGTGCGCTCTGACCAGGTGACGGCTGTGATTCCGATCGAAGAAGAGCGCGGCCCCGGTCGTCGGACTTTTGTGCATGTGCAGGGACAGTCTGACCCTCTGATTGCCTCTCGTGCCGAAGATTCGATTGTCCGTGATCTCGTGCAAGAACCCCGCGAAGTCACCCAGGCTCGTCAGCAGCAAGAGATTTTGCGCGATGTCTTCAACGATTTGCAGCAGGTGAATAAGTCAGTTCGTCGGTTTTCGCGAGATGAAGGTGGGCTGGATCTCGATCGCTTAGAGCGGCGGATTCGCGAAGTCATCGAAGAATGAATTTCTAAAGCACCTTGCCTAGGGCACCTTCAGAGGGTGGGCGAGCAGTGGACTTTCCTCTAGTGGACTTTCTTCTACTGCAACCGAGAGCGGGTCGTAGCCCAGTTGTTGGCTAATGCGCTGACGGGCCAGCGATCGGTACTCTAGAAAATGCTCCCCCGCGGCACACAATCCCAGGTACATGTTGAGAAACTGCGGCTTCTGACGCGCAATTTGCCAAAGCTGCCACCAAAACTGGGATCGTGTGCCTGATCGCCAAATTCCCTGAATCCACAGCAGTTGAGCGATGAGCCGCAGACCTTTTCCTGGCGGAAAGTGGACATTTTGCTGAAGTCGAGGATTGGCAGTAATCGCCAGACAATGCTGAAAGCAACGCCGCAGATAGTGGGTTGGCTCATACATCGTCCACAGCGCTTGCAGATATTCTTGGGCAATTTCTTCGATCGGGCGGGTTGGCTCAAAATTCATCAGCGTGTTCTGATCGCCGACTTCGAGAGCATCGTGGCTACGGCGGATCAAGCGTTGCTCTTTTTGCAGCCGATCCCACAGTGCCGTGTTAGGGGGAGCTTGCAAAATTCCCAGCATGGGTTGAGGAATATTAGTGGCCTCAACAAACGCTTGAATTCGTGACCCTGCACCTCGGCGTTCTCCATCAAACCCCAAGATAAAACCTGCATAGATTAGCATTCCTGCCTGGGTAATTTTGTGACAAGCCTCAATCAAGGGACTACGGGTGTTTTGCGGTTTGCGCGTGACTTGCAGGCTGTCTTGATCCGGCGTTTCGATGCCCAAAAAGACGCTGTAAAAGCCTGCTTGCCTCATCAGATCCAACAATTCCTCATCTTCAGCCAGGTTGACCGACGCTTCTGTAAAAAAGGTGAACGGATACTGGCGCTGTTGCATCCAGGGAATCAGTTCTCGCAAAAATCGTTTGACGTTGCGCTGATTGCCGATAAAGTTATCGTCCACAATGAAAATCGAGCTACGCCATCCCATGTCATAGAGCGTTTGCAGTTCGGCTAAAGTTTGGGCAGGCTCTTTAGTGCGGGGTTTGCGACCGTAGAGGGTGATGATATCGCAGAATTCACAATTAAACGGGCATCCGCGTGAAAATTGGATTGCCATCATGAAATAGGCATCCAATTTGAGCAAGTCAAACCGAGGCATAGGGCTTTGTGTCACATCAGGTTTTTCGGTGGCTCGAAAAGTGCCGCTTTGTTGACCCTGAGCGATCGCCTCGACAAACAAGGGAATGGTGAGTTCGCCTTCATCCAAAATCAGATAGGTTGCACCGGACGCTAAAGCATTTTCAGGCACCGAAGTCGGATAGGGGCCGCCAACGGCAACCTTTTTGCCTCGCCGCACACTCTCGCCAATCAGCGCGTGGAAATCGGTTTGCTGTGCTTGCATTGCTGACAAAATCACGACATCACACCAGTCCCAATCTGCCTCGGTTTCGTAACCAACGTTGCGATCGTAGAAGCGAATTTCCCAATCTGACGGCAAAAGTGCGGCAACGGTGATGATTCCCAACGGCGGAATGGTTGCCTTCAGGCTGGCCATTTCCATGAAGCGATCGTAAGACCAGAAGGTTTTGGGGAAGCGGGGATAGAGCAAGAGTACTTTCATCAAACTGTCCTCAGCAAAATGAGCAATCTGCTGCGCCTCAGAATGTAAGGCGGCAGGCTTAGATGGAGTGAACTTAGATGGAGTAAAGAAGTCTTTGCGTCGAAGCGATGAACAGTGAGCGTTGTTTCGTAGAGAGTTATTCGAGCCAGGAAGAAATTTCCATTGCAACTCAGTCGGGTTTACATCAAGTTTGGAAACTTCGATTAACTAGAAACTACGAATTATTTCTATCAAACAGCAGGTTGAGAACATCAGATACGATTCGCCAACTATATAAATATTTTGAAAAAATTGGTTACATAAACATCAAAAAGGCGATCGAACTGTCGATCGCCCCCTTCTTTGTGATTATTTTTTGAAATCCGAGAACTAAACAGCGGCCAACTCAGGCGCAGGACGTTTGCTGTTACGAATCCCTTCGATCGCTGTGGCATAATCGGGCGCGTTGAAAACGGCGGAGCCAGCAACGATCGCGTTTGCTCCCGCTTCGATCACTTGCCAGGTATTGTTAATTTTCAGACCGCCATCGACTTCGATCCAGGGGTCTAAACCACGCTCATCACACATTTGACGCAGCTTGCGAATTTTGGGCAACACCCCAGGAATAAAACTCTGTCCACCAAAACCGGGGTTGACGCTCATAATCAGCACCAGATCGCACAGTTCCAGAACATAATCAATCAGTTCTAACGGGCTACCTGGATTGAGGACAACACCAGCCTTTTTGCCGTATTCTTTGATTTGACCCAGCGTACGATGCAGGTGAGGAGACGCATTGTGTTCAGCGTGAACATAGATGTGATCTGCACCAGCTTTGGCAAAATCGCCGACATATTTCTCAGGTTCAACAATCATCAAGTGAACGTCGAGCGGCTTTTGGGTGACCGGACGAATCGCTTCGACAATCAGGGGCCCGATCGTAATATTGGGGACAAACCGACCATCCATTACATCCACATGAATCCAGTCTGCTCCTGCTGCATCGACAGCGCGGATTTCGTCTCCTAAACGGCTAAAGTCAGCAGAGAGAATAGAAGGAGCAATGACGATCGGCTTTTGGGATTGGCTCATGGTGGTATTGCGGTTTGGGGTTCAAGGATTGTGATCAGTTTAACAAATTGTGAATATTTTCTCTCATTTATTCAGCAGAAGTTTGTGAAGATTTAGGAACAAATACCTATGAGGGAGAACTGCGATGATCTGTTCCCCCTTTGGGGGTAATCCGCTGCGCGAGGAGGGATGAGGGAGAATAGGTGAAACGGTGTGATGGAGCGTGAAGACGGTGAAGCGATCGCGAGCTTTAAATCTGAGTTGGGTTGTTTTGGGAGTTGGATGCTTAGGGTTGCAGGGGGCCACGGTACGAACGTCGATCGATGAGGATGGCATTGATGCGCTGAGATTGCAACAGCCGCCTTATAACTTGACAGGCAAGAAGATCGCGATCGGACAGGTCGAAATCGGCCGGCCGCCTCAATTAGGTGTAGATAAAGCGGCTAACAAAAATCGCGTGGTGTTCTTGACGAGAACGTTCTTAAGAAACCAGCCAGCTAAAAGTAATACAAATTTAGACACCCATGCGGCTCAGGTAGCCAGCGTCATGATCGCCAACAGCAAAGCAATTAAAGGCGTTGCGCCCAATGCTCGACTCTATTCATCTGCGGCCGCCATTCCTCAGCGCAGCGGACAACCCGAAGAATGTGCAGCAACCCAACATCTGGCGATGCAAAACGGCGGCGACCTGAGAGCAGTCAACTTTAGCTTTGGGGAAGCCCTTCAGCAAGACCCGCGCCCCAACGCCAAACTCGACGGTAATGCTTTGTTGACTCAGTGTATTGACTGGTCTGCACGAGTGCATGATGTCGTCTATGTGATTGCTGGCAACCAGGGCAAAGGCGGCATTCCCATTCCTACAGACAATTTCAACGGTATGAATATTGCCTTTAGCCGACGAGTGAATGGGGTGTTTGCAAAGGTTGATTTCTCAAATATTGGCGATACGGCTCCCCGCATTCTCAAGCAAAACGATGGCGTAGAAACGATTTTGGGCGGCCGTCGAGGCATTTCACTACTGGCTCCTGGTAGCAAAATTCCGGTGGCAACTTTGGATGGTAGACAGACGAGTGCAGTCGGGAGCAGTTTTGCGGCCCCCCACGTCACCGGGGCTGTGGCACTTTTGCAGGAATATGGCGATCGTCAACTTCGCGCCAGTTGTCAACGCGGTCTGGGCTGCAAACTCCCCTGGGGATTGAATGCCCGTCGCCACGAGGTGATGAAAGCCGTCATGATTAACTCTGCCGAAAAGCTCAAAGACAAAGGCGATGGACTGCTGTTAGGAATGACGCGCACCGTGGTTGAGAAAAACAATCAAACCTGGCTCGATTCTGATGCTTACCGAGATGCCAAAATTCCGCTGAATATTCAGATGGGGGCGGGTCACTTGAATGTGTTTCGAGCGTATCAGCAGTTTAGTTCGGGCGAGTGGAAGGCGGGAATGGTGCCTGCGATCGGCTGGGATTATGGGGAAGTGAGGAGTGAGGAGAGAGGGGTGAGGAGTGCAGAAGCTTCTGGTCAAAAATCTTCTCAGGATTATGTATTAGAAAAGCCTTTGCAGCAGGGGAGTTTTGTCTCGATCACGCTGATCTGGGATCGGCTGGTGGAACTGTTGGATAAAAATCGTAACGGTTCCTATGAGGTGGGAGACACCTTTCGCGATCGCGGACTCAACAATCTAGATCTCTACTTAATGCGGGTTGAGGACAATGACATTCGTCAAAGTGTCTGGTCTTCGGTTAGCGACAAGGACAATGTAGAACACATCTTTCATCAGGTTCCTAGTTCAGGACGCTACAAGATTCGGGTGCAGTTTCGCCAACGGTTGAATGAGCCGACTCAGCCTTATGCGCTGGCGTGGTGGACAGTGCCGTCACAAAAACGGTAACCAATCACGAATCTGAGGTTTGAGTAAAGTACCGTAGCAGAAAGAACATAAAGCGTAGTTAGTGGTTGCTGACTGCCAAACGCTACTCATTGGGGACGCGATCGATGAATAAATTTATTTTGACTAAAGAATTGGGATTCAAGCCCCGCTCCTTCAGGACGGCTTTCTTTCTGAATAAACACTCTACCATTTACTCAGCATGGTATGATCCAATCATGCAAACGCTAACTTACGAGTACAAACTAGACCCTACAACTGAACAGCATCAAGCCTTTGAGCAATGGCTTGAAACGTGCAGACAGGTCTATAACTATGCTTTGCGAGAGCGCAAAGACTGGGTTAACTCTCGCAAATGTGCGGTCAATGCTTGCAGCCTCAGACAGGAATACATCCTGAGCGCAGATGCGCCCAGACCAACGTTTTATAGTCAGTGCAAATCCCTTGCATCGGCAAAAGAAACGAATCCAAACCTCAAGATTCCTCACACTCACGTTCTGCAACAGGTTCTGAGAACCCTAGAAGCAGCCTTCGTGGGAATGTGGGAACAAGGTCGGGGCTTTCCTCGGTTCAAGAAACGGATGCGGTCATTCCTCTATCCGCAATTGAACAAAGCACCCGTTCAGGGAGAAATGCTCAACCTCCCCAAGATTGGAGCGGTCAAGATGCGTCTCTCTCGCCCCCTGCCAGAAGGGTATGAGCTAAAGCAAGTTCGGGTGGTCAGAAAAGCTTCTGGCTTTTACGCCATGCTGATCTTGCAATCAAGCGTAGAGATTCCTCAACCCATGCTATCGGGTCACGGGGTAGGAATTGATTTAGGGCTGCAACACTTTCTCGCAACTTCAGACGGCAAGTTGATTGCGAGACCTCGATTCTTCGTTGATGGACAACGCAAGCTGAAATCGCTGCAACGTCAACTCAAGCGCAAGACAAGAGGCTCTAGAAAGTCGCAGCAACTTCAACGCAGAATTGCGAGACATCACGAAACCCTCTCAAACACGCGCAAGGACTTCCACTTTAAGACGGCTCATCACTTGTGCGACAGCGCTGGGATGGTTTTCGCGGAAGACCTCAATCTCAGAGCCATGTCAGCCGGGATGTTGGGCAAGCACACCTTGGACGCGGGCTTTGGACAGTTCCTCAATATCTTGAGCCATGTTTGTTGGAAGCGAGATGCTTACTTCGCCAAGGTGAACGCCAATGGCACCAGTCAAACTTGTCCCAACTGCCAAGCGCACACGGGCGAGAAGGAGTTGTCAGAGCGAGTTCATAAGTGTTTTGAGTGTGGATATGAAACCAATCGAGACGTTGCAGCCGCTCAAGTGGTGATGCAGCGTGGCTATACAGCGGTGGGGCACATCGCAGTGAATTTTGGGGAGGGCAAGCGACATGAGTTATCCCGATGAACCAAGAATCCCCTCGCCTTTAGGCAGGGGAGTTGTCAATAAACTTGGAATTGCAATGCTGGCGACGATCGTCACGCTCAGTTCGATCAGTTGCTCTAGCGTGGCAAGTCCGAATCTGACGGCCAAAAATCCACCCCGCACCGAAACCAAGCAGCCTCCAAAAACCAAGCTTGTGGTCAACCCGCAACTCGTCACCGCCAACACCCGCTTTGGCTTCAAGCTATTTTCTGAAGTGCTGAAGCAGGATGGCAAAAAGAATGTGTTTGTGTCGCCGTCGAGTGTGGCGATCGCGCTCTCAATGGCTTACAACGGCGCAGGGGGCACAACTCAGCAAGCGATGGCCAAAGCGTTAGAAGTCAATGGATTGAGCCTGCAAGCAGTGAATCAGGCAAACTCGGATTTGAAGCAACTTCTGCAACAGGGAGATCCAAAAGTTGAGCTAACGATCGCCAATTCTCTTTGGGCTAGACAGGGCGTAAACTTCAAGCCTGCGTTTTTGGAAAGTAACAAAACTTTTTACAATGCCGAGGTGACGACGCTAGATTTCTCCAGCCCGACCGCGCCCAAAACTATCAACAGTTGGGTTGATCGCAATACTCGCGGCAAAATTAGCGAAATCGTAGACTCGATCGACCCCGACCAAGTGATGTTTTTGGTCAACGCCATCTACTTTAAAGGCAAGTGGACAACTGAATTTAACAAACAGCAGACGAGCGATCGTCCGTTCTCTTTGCCCAACGGCAGCCAAAAACAGCATCCCACCATGCAGCAAAAAGGCGAATATCGCTACTTTGAGACGGAGCAGTTTCAAGCGGTGAGCTTGCCTTATGGAAAGGGGCGCACCAGTTTGTATGTGTTTTTGCCCAAAAAAGGATCTAATTTGACTGCGTTCTCCAAGACCTTGACGGCCGAAAATTGGCAGACCTGGATGAAAAAATTTGGCAAGCGGGAAGGACTGATCGAACTGCCCCGCTTCAAGATGGAATATGAGATCGAACTCAAGAAAGCATTGTCTGCCTTGGGCATGGGAGAAACCTTTGATCGCCAAGCCAATTTCTCCAACTTAGCCGACGTGCCCGTCAAGATCGATGAAGTCAAACACAAAACCTTTGTCGAAGTCAATGAAGAAGGCACCGAGGCGGCGGCTGTTACCTCGATAGGCATTCGTACTACCTCCGTTCAGGTAGACAGTCAGCCCTTTGAGATGAAAGTCGATCGTCCCTTTTTCTGTGCGATTCGGGACAACAAGACGGGTTCGATTTTATTTATGGGGTCGATCGTTGATCCCAAATAACCGGAAGCAAAAAAAAGGCACAACTGAATGCGCCTTAGTTTTGTGAATTTCAATCGTGAATCAGTTAAAAGCCGCTAAAGTCAAGGGATGAAGCCAGTTCTAATGCTTTTTTCATCCCTCAACTCAACCCCTTAGCTCTTGGTTTGCACTTCTACTTTCTCGACATCAGCCGTTGAATGAGTTTCTGACTGATCCTTTAAGAAAACGGGCGGCGTTGAAGTGTTGGCAGACTCGATCGGAGTCCAGTCTGTATGGAAAACACCTTCCTTATCGGTACGCAAGTACGTGTGAGCGCCAAAGTAGTCGCGCTGGGCCTGAGTGAGATTTTGGGGGAGGCGATCGCGGCGGTAGCTATCAAAATAGTCCAGCGACGCACTAAACGCCGGAACCGCAATTCCACTCTTAGCCGCTTGAGCCACCACTTCACGCCAGGCGAGCTGCTTATCCAAAATGGTTTGTTTGAACTCAGGAGCCAGTAGCAAGTTGGGTAGATCAGGATTTTCATTGAAAGCGTGCTTGATCTTATCCAAAAAGCCAGCCCGAATAATACAGCCACCTTTCCAGATGCGGGCACATTCAGCCAGATTTAGCGCATAGCCATAGGTTTTAGACGCGCTGCTCAGTAGGGCCATGCCTTGCGCGTAAGAACACATTTTTGAGCAGTAGAGCGCATCCCGCACCATGTCGGTAAAGGCTTTGGCATCACCTGAAAACTGCGTTCCTGGGCCAGTCAACACCTGCGACGCTTCTACCCGCTCTGTCTTGAAGGAAGACATGATTCGAGCATTCACCGCCGCAATGATCGTGGGAATCGCGACCCCTTGTTCGAGAGCATCTGTCACCGTCCAGCGCCCTGTTCCCTTTTGTCCAGCGGCATCTAAAATCACATCAACAATGTGCCCGCCCGTATCGGGATCGAGTTTTTTGAAGATGTCGGCGGTGATTTCAATCAGATAAGAATTGAGTTCTGGGGTTGTATTCCATTCAGCAAAAACGGCTTGAATCTGATCATTATTCAAACCAGCCACATTTTTGAGCAGGTCATAGGCTTCTGCAATCAGTTGCATATCACCGTACTCAATACCGTTGTGAACCATTTTGACGTAGTGACCTGCGCCACCCGGCCCAATGTAAGTCACGCAAGCCCCATCGTCTACCTGAGCCGCAATCTTGGTGAGAATCGGTTCTAGATATTCGTAGGCAGACTTTGTACCACCCGGCATCAAACTGGGGCCATTTAGGGCACCTTCTTCGCCTCCACTGACTCCCATGCCGATGAAGGTAAACTTGGCTTCTTCTAAGGCGCGGGCGCGACGGGCAGTATCGCTAAACAGGGAGTTTCCTCCATCGATCAGAATGTCACCCTCATCGAGCAGGGGTTTGAGTTGATCGATCATGGCATCGACAGGTGCGCCCGCCTTGACCATAATCAAAATTTTACGGGGACGATCGAGCGACGCAACAAACTCCTCGATCGTATAAGCCGCCTTAACATTTTTACCGCCTGCCCGTTTTTCCATAAAGGCATCGGTTTTCTCACGAGAACGGTTGTAAACCGCAACGGGAAAGCCATTACGCTCGACATTTAGCGCCAGGTTCTCGCCCATGACCGCAAGACCAATTACTCCAAAACTCTGTGCCATAAGACTCTCTGCTAACTCTGTAAAAGCTGGGGCTGCAATTCTTCACCCTTACGGTAGCCTGATCCTCACAAGATAGCCTGGAAGATTAGATTAAGACTCTGAGGCGAGACAGATTCAAAATCGGACAGGTCAAGCCAAAATTTCCAGGAGTTGAGCAGGAGTTTGAATCAAAAAATCGGGCTGGTGCGCCGCTAACACGTCAGGAGAATTGAAACCCCAGGTCACCGCGATCGCCCTCACACCACTTTTTTTGGCTGCCTCAATGTCTCTCGTTTCGTCGCCGACATAGAAAGTCGATCCGGGATCAAGCTGATTTTGCCAAAGAATGCGTTTGATCAAGCGACTTTTGCCAAACGGGTGGCGACTACAAACCACACAGTCAAAAAGCGGGTCTAACTGCTGAATCTTGAGAAAGGATTGGATGTTTTCTTCAGAGTTGGTAGAAACGATACCCAGACAATCGCCTCTCGCTTTCAGGGCTTGCAGCGATTCTTTCATGCCAGGAATCACCTCAATTTGCTGAACTTCTCGTCGCATCTCACCAATAAATCGGCGCAGCAGAAAGGGCAATTTGAAAATAGAAATATCGGTTTGTTTGATAATTTCTTTAGAACTTAGATTTTGCAATCGTTGGAGATCTTCACCCTCGATCGGCTGATAGCCAAACTCTTTTGCCAGTTGATTGATCACTCGAATCGCCGTCTCAATGCTGTCTGCGATCGTTCCATCAAAGTCAAACAAAACTACATTCACAGAACCTCGCAACCCTTACCTGTCAACTCGATCGCTCCCTTAAAACAACTGCCCAGAAGGCCAATTGAACCTCTTGGGCAGTCTATCTTAAAACAGGATGCCGATCATCCAGATTATTTGCCAACTACCTGATTTTTTAGCTTATCAATCTCTTGCGACAGTTCTTGACGATCAGAGGCTTTCAGCAGATAGCGATAGACAAACCAGATGGCGTATCCAAAACCAATTAGCTCAAAGGTTGGCTCCAGCAAGGGAATTTCGTTAAGCGCGCTCAGGACGGCGAGGGTCAGTTTCACAGAGACGATCGAGCCAAAAATCAGACCCAGATTTACGATCGGCTTTTGGTATTCTGCAAAAAACTTGCCAATGTATTCGGGCAGCGCAGAGACAAAGGAGTAGGCTTTTTCGCCAATTTCGCGCCATTGTTCATTATCAGCCGAGTTCATCGGTGCGAGAGTGCCCGCTTCGTCTGTGTTGATTGGCTCAATTACGCCACTGGGAGTAGCGGTGTATTCTGCTTGTTTCAATTCAGGTTCTACCATAGTAAATTCCTTGAGAACGACAATTGGGGCATCGACTGGACAAGGGCCAGCGATCGGACAGTAACAGAATTCAAGAACAGGTTTCGCTATCTTTCAAACATAGACGAACCAAAATTTGAACACGCCACTTGCAAGATAGATAATTACCCGAATATTCGGATTCTGTAAACTACATCTTTACTGAAGATAGTAGTAGATGTTTGAGAAGATGGATTCTATCAGAGGTGGAGTCTCCGGATTTTGCTCAATCCGCCCACTTAATCAGAAACCAATATTGTATTGATTTAAAAGCCAGAAAACTGAGTGAAAGCACTTATTTTTCCTCGACACCGATCAAACAAACGATACTTTCCCAAGACAGGCCCGTTGCTTTTTCCTAAAGAGGATTGATTCCAGGCGCATCTGGTTCGTCAGTATAGTACAAATAGTCTGGCTAAACCCTAGTTGAAACAAACCGTTTGGATCGCCTGCCAGATTTTGTCGCTGACGTTGGCCAAGGCGTGATCACTCTCCAATTCAATGAACGTTACCCAGGGACGATCGCTGGCATAGTTTCGACTCGCCTGAATGGGGATCACGTCGTCCTCAACGCCATGCAAAATAAGTGTGGGAAGTGACCGCTGCAACCGACTTGTCTCATACTGACTGCAATCTACGACAAATTGATAATCCAGCGGCAACAGACGATCTGCTCCGTAGTGATAGACCGACAAGGGGGTGCCCGATCGCCATTGCTGCAATTGTCGCGATCCCAACTTGGGCAGCCAGTGATCCAAAAAGTCAAAAGCGGGGGCCAAGAGAATCAAGCGATCGACCTGTGGATTTAATTCTCCCAACCAGGCAGCGGTCAGTCCTCCAAAGCTAGAACCGATGAGAGTGACGGATTCCCCCGGCAAAAAGCTCGACTGCACTTGCTGAATCTGGCGAGTCAGCGTCAGATGTGTGAAATCGTTTTGATTGAGATCGGGAATGTGAAGGGTGAGATTTTGTTGAGTAAAGCGATCGTAGAGATCTTGAGCCTTGCGCGATCGGGGACTCGAAGCAAACCCATGCAGATAATAAAACGTCACAAATCTTTACCCTTTCCTGGACGACGCATCCCTGGATTCCCGCGTTGATCCATGCGTTCAGCAAATTTTTGTCGCTGTTGAGGAGTCAAAACCTGACGCATTTCTAACATGCTGTTGAACTGAGTGTCTGCTACCTGCTGTCTTAGCGTTTGTGCTTCGCGATATTTCTGCCGAATCGCCTCAACGCTGGCATCTCCCGCCATCAACGTACGTAATTCTTGCTGTGACTGACGGGCCGCTTGGCGTTGACTCACCAACTTGTCCTGATACTGCTTACGAATCGATCGCATCTTCTGCATCTGGTCAGGCGACAGATCCAAGTCTCTTAACCAACCCATCCCCCGCTGTCTCACTAAGGGATCAGGACTTTGGGCAACTTCTTGTGGCTCACTCGCAGCGATCGTGTCTGGTGAAGACGCAGGCGCAGAGCCTTGTAGAGTCGGTCTAGCAAACACTACAGCACCTCCAAGAAGAATCAGGGCAGCGGCGATCGTGGGCAAGGGGCGGAGCATGGGAATTTTGGGGAGGGATGAGGGATGAGGGATGAGGGATGAGGGATGAAAAAGAAGTTTGTTACAGAGTCGGGAGAGCTAAGTAAATTCTGATTAATAGAGACGTTTAACCAGAAGTCTTGTCTGAAAGTCCGTCAGAATTGGGGGGTTGGGAGGCAGAAAACGCCAACAACGAAGCGAAAAATCTCCTCGAATTGACGTTAACTTACTGCTCGTCACTGACAGGGAGAAACTGGGTATCTGAATCGTTGACGGTGTTGTGCCAGTTAGTTTCCATAAAGTCTTCCAGAGAGGCGAGTTCGGTGGGGCTGGGTTGGGGAGGGAGAAAGGCGCGGTAGCTGAGGAAAGAGGCGACCAAGGTGGCAGCGATCGCCGAAGGCACAACCCATAAATAACGTGGCCTTTGAGCAGGGGCCATCTCTGGAAGCGCAGACATCAAAGCATCCTCTAAATCCTCAGACGCAGGAGGCGAAACGGGGCGATGTTGACGTAAAAACTTCACAAGATCGTGATCGTCAGGAAACTGGCTCATATCTGCACTCCTTCTGTTTGCAGAAATTGTCTCATCGCTGCACGGGCATGAAATAAGCGAGACTTTACCGTTCCGATCGGAATCTCTAAAATCTCAGCCACTTCTTTTTGAGGCAGACTTTCTAGATCATGCAGCACCAAAATCGTGCGGTGGTCAAAGCTCAAGGTTTTTAAGCCTCGCTGCACCAGATCTTGATAGTGCAACTCCATGAGATCGGGCGCGTCTTGCTGAGTGGGCGCTTCACGGGTCAACGCTTCAAACCGCGATCGGCCTTTAGCAGCAAGCTGTCTTTGATCCGAGGCGACGTTCCAGGCGATGCGATAAAGCCAGGTCGAAAACTGAGCCGTCTGACGAAACTTGGGCAGCCCCTTCCAGGCTCTCAAAAACACCTCCTGTACCAAATCGTCTAACATGGCAGGCTCACACATCTGAAACAAAATTCCTCGAACGCGATGCTGATGTCGCTGATAGAGTTGCCGAAAACTTTGTCGATCGCCCTGGATACATCGCTGCACCAGATCTTGATCAGACCCCTCAGAATGGCTGTGAGACGGATGATTGGCTATCACTTCAATCGACGCAGCTGACACCTGTGGATCTGCCTCCACCGGATTGATTCGTTATACCCTTTAGACGGGAACACAAAGAAAAGGGTTCAACCCTAACCCGTCAAATCCAAACGTAAGATCGCTCCATAGATTGATCCATAATAAGATCCCCCAAATTGATACTGAACTTGATCCCATGTCTCCTCCTTCTGAGCAAGTTATTTTAATTACAGGTGCATCTGCGGGCATCGGTGCAGCCCTGGCGCGAGTCTTGGCCACCCACTATCCTGGGATTTGCCTGGTATTGGCGGCTCGCAGCGTAGAAAAACTCTCACAGGTTGCAGAGGATTGCAGCAAGGCGGGGGCAGACGTGCTGACCGTACCCACTGATATCGCTCAAGCCGAACAGATTCAGGCGTTGGTGGACGCAGCGATCGCTCGATTTCAGCGGGTCGATGTGCTGGTCAATAATGCAGGCTATGGGCAGATGGGGCCGATCGAGCTAATTCCTACAGCCGCCGTTCAGAGACAATTTCAGGTTAACCTGTTGGGCACGATCGCCCTGACTCAAGCCCTGATCCCGATTATGCGAAACCAGGGAGGCGGCAAAATTATTAACCTCAGTTCTCTGGGTGGTAAGATCGCTTTTCCGTTTGGCGGACTTTATAGTGCGTCTAAGTTTGCGATCGAAGCCCTCAGTGATGCCCTGCGGCAAGAATTAGAGCCATTTAATATTCGGGTCAGCGTCATTGAGCCAGGGCCCGTCAGTACAGAATTTTTTGAGGTGGTGGATCGAGAAGTCGATCGCACAATTCAAAACCCCGAAAAATCACCCTATCGCGCAGCCTTCAAAAAGCTAGAAGATCTCGAAAAGCAAACCAGTAGTCGAGCCTGGACTTCAGAACGAGTCGCCAGCGTGATCATTCGTGCGATCGCGGCCCAACATCCCAAACCGCGCTATGTTGCTGCCACCAGCGGAAACTTCTTATTGTTCATGATGACCAAAGTTTTGCCGACCAGTTTGGTAGACAAGTTTTGGCAGAGATTTTATGGAATCGACCTCGTGGCAAAAGACTGGCAAGCCCAACAAAGGAGTCCAAAACAATGAGTTCAAAGAAACCCATCCGCAGACCCCATCGCCGTTCAATCTTTCACCCTCAACCCTCACCCCCCTCTGCAATGGATCTTCTCGAATATCAAGCTAAAGAACTCTTTCGGGAGATGGGCATCCCCGTTTTGCCGTCCCAAAAAATCGATCGTCCCAGAGATCTCAAAGCGCTAAAAATTCCCTATCCTGTCGTGATCAAATCTCAGGTTTATACAGGGGGACGCGGCCGGGCGGGGGGAGTGCGATTTGTCGAGAATACGATCGATGCCGTGGCCGCCGCGCAAACGATTTTTAACTTGCCCATTTTGGGAGAATATCCCAAGGTGCTGTTAGCCGAGGCCAAATACAATTCTGACCAAGAACTTTATCTAGCAGTTGTGCTAAACCGATCCATTCGTCGTCCGGTTCTGTTGGGGTCGCAAAAAGGCGGTATTGATGTGCAGTCGGCGATCGATGAAATGCAGCATGTCGTCGTCGATCAAGAATTTTCACCTTTTTATGCGCGTCGTCTCGCTCTCAAAATGGGCTTGCAGGGAGCCTTGATCAACTCCGTCAGCGCGATCGTCGAAAAGATGTATCGTCTCTTTGTAGACAAAGACCTGGATCTGGTCGAAATCAATCCTCTGGGCGTGAGTCCGACGGGTGAAGTGATGGCCCTTGATGGCAAAGTCACCGTCAACGATGATGCACTGGCTCGACATCCGGCGTTGGCGGCTATGCATTCTAAGCCGATCGTCCCCGTCCCCGATCGGCTTCCCGAAGTCAGTTCTACCCTTGATCCCGAAGGGCAAATTGGCATTCTCTGTAACGGCGCAGGGCTAACGATGGCCACGATGGATCTTGTGTGTCAGTCAGGAGGAAAACCAGCCAGCTTTATGAATATTGGCGGCGAAACTCACAACATCTGGCTCAAACATTCTCTCTCAGATCGACTAGAGCAAGGGTTGGATCTGATTGCTCAAAACAAACAAGTGCGCGTTATTTTGATCAACTTGATTAGTGGGACGGTTTCTTGTGACGAATTGGCAGCGGCGATCGCACGGTTTCTACAACGCCACACCCACAACATTCGCAATATCAGCGAAGCAAGGGATGACTTGACGCTCAATCGAGCCAATCGCCCTCCAATTTTGGTTGCCCGTTTAGTCGGGTCTCATCTATCTGAGGCAAATGAGCGCCTGTCTGCCACTCAGGCCTTTGTTAGCGAAGATTTGGATACCGCCGTTTCTCAAGCGATCGCGCTCTGCAAGTCAAATAAAAAGGGGACTTAATCAAAAATTAAGCGCTTCTTAACTTACAGTTGAATAAGTACTTCTACGGATCTTTCGCTGAAAGTTTGAGTCATTAGTATTTCAGCTTAGAAACTTCAAAAATTGTGATCGACTCAGCAGAAATTTAAACCTGGCTGCGTCATAGTACCAGTCATAGCCTCTCGATTGACTATGCCAAATTGCCGAAAACCTCTCCATCTTTGTGCGTAGGAACTTCCGGCACGCCTGCCCCAAAACCTGTTTTAGGGAGAGTTGCATCCCCATTCTGGTCATTCTATAGTTACTTACTCAAAAGCTATTTACTCAAACGCTCCTACAAGCAAAAGACTTTCGATTGACTCACTCCTCTATCCACTTTCTTAGAATTTTATGAATTTCACCCCACACAGTAAAGTTGTCGTGCAGGGCATCATGGAACCTCTGGGCATCACCTATGCTCCTTTAATGCAGGCCTACGGCACCAATATTGTTGCAGGGATCAGTCCAGGATTTGGAGGGCAGATGCTGCATGAGATCCCAGTGTTTGACATGCTGGAGCAGGCGCTTCCCCTGGTTGGTGCGATCGACACGGCAATCATTTGCAATCCTCCCTATTCAGCGCTGGATGCTGCTTTAGAAGCGATCGCGGTTGGAGTCCGCCAAATTGTGTTGATCGGTCAGGGAATGCCTCCGTTGGATATGGTGCGGCTGATTCGCAAGGCAGAAGCGACCGAAACGCTAATTGTCGGCCCAAACAGTCCCGGTGTGATTGTGCCGGGTCAAGTGCTGCTGGGCATTCATCCTCCCGAACTGTACAGCCCTGGCTCGATTGGATTGATCAGTCGGAGCGGCACCTTGACCTATGAAGTCGCCTGGTCGCTGACACAAGCTGGACTGGGACAATCGATCGCCGTCAGTATCGGAGGAGATGCGATCGTCGGTTCGTCATTTCCACAATGGCTCCAGATTCTCGACGAAGATGAGCAGACGGATGTGATTGTTTTGGTCGGCGAGATTGGAGGAGACAGCGAAGAAGCCGCCGCCCACTACATTGCAGAAGCGATCGATAAGCCTGTGGTTGCTTATATTGCTGGCAGAAGCGCCCCCAGAGGAAGAAGAATGGGTCATGCTGGCGCAATCATTGATTTGCAGGTGGCAGATTTTGGCCCAGATATTGGCACTGCCGAGAGTAAAGTCAGCGCCTTCAAACGTGCCAAAATTCCCATTGTCGATCGCCCCTCTGACATTCCCACGATGGTCAAGAAATTGCTGAAACTTCCTGCGCGGCGATCGGCTGGGTAACGACTGTGGATTTGATAAACCTGGCGAATTAATTCGCAGCTATGAGAACAAAACCCGCCTTCGCGGGTTAAATTTTTAGTTCAAATCTTACTGATGAGAGATCTGGGCCATTGCTCAAAAGGTGACTAGAGCAAAGCGTTTCATCGAATTGACGTAGATTTTATGGCAAAAGGACGGAGGAATTGGCGCTACATCTCCTGCTTTGGATAGGAGTTAAGGAACGCGATCGCACCTACGCTTTAAGTCAAGAATCTGCAAAAGCCATGACTCAAGGAAACAGCCTCACCTTGCCTGCTGGCACCGAGCCACCCGATTTTGAACGGGGTTCTATCTTCTTCATCGGCACCGCCACCGTAATTCTGCGCTATGCCGGATTCACGATTTTGACCGACCCCAATTTTTTGCATCAGGGCGACCACATTCACCTGGGATACGGGTTAACCTCGACTCGGCAGACTAACCCCGCGATCGACATCGAAAACTTGCCCCCGATCGATTTCGTTTTGTTGTCTCACAAACATGATGACCACTTCGATCGTATTGCCGAAGAAAAACTAGATAAAGGAGTGGCGATCGTCACGACTCATCACGCTGAGAAATCGCTGAAAAAAATCGGCTTTCGTGAAATTTATCCACTCGACACCTGGGACACGCTAACCGTTAACAAGGGAACTGCTTCGCTAAAGATCACGGCGATGCCTGGGAGACATGGGCCCGGAATCATGTCCGCGCTGCTTCCCAATGTCATGGGCAGTATGTTGGAGTTTCAGCCAACCCCTGGAGACATCAAATTTCGCATATACATCACAGGCGATACGCTAGTCTATGACCAAATTAGAGAGATCCCAAAACGATTCACGAATGTGGATCTGGCCCTATTGCATCTAGGAGGCACCAGAGCCTTTGGAATTTTAGTCACAATGGATGCTCAGCAAGGAGTCGAGATGATTAAAATTATTTCTCCTCGTCGGGCCATTCCCATTCACTTTAATGACTACACCGTATTCAAGTCACCCTTAGAAGAATTTGTGCAGGCCGTTGAGCAAGCTGGATTATCAGACCGTGTACATTATGTGAGTCATGGTGATACGTTTGCGTTTGAAGTTGCGGCTTATTTGCAATCAACTTCTTAAATAAAAATCAGTAACGAGTTATGAAAACAATCGAACCTAATGTAGCAACGCATCCAGATTTTAGACTAGCCGCCGCTGGAGGAATTCTGTTGGGCATGGGATTCGCAGGATTTTTTGATGGAATCGTTTTACATCAAGTTTTGCAGTGGCATCATTTGCTGACAAGTATTCGTCCGACTGATAGCCTTGCTGATCTCGAAGCTAACACCTTTTGGGATGGAATCTTTCACCTGGGAGCCTATGGATTGACGATCGCTGGACTCATTCTCTTATGGCGGGCCAGACCGCAGCTACCTGAGTCGCCCAAATTTCTCAGTGGTTTAGTTCTTTTTGGATTCGGCTCGTTTAACTTGATCGAAGGCTTAATTAATCACCAGATCTTGGGCATTCACCACGTCAAGTATGGGTCGCATCAAGCCGCCTGGGATATGGGATTTTTGGCTCTGGGAATTCTATTTATGATTGGAGGCTGGTTGCTTTTTGATCGCACCCGACCCAGACCACCGTCTTCCAAAAGTTAGAGATTGCCAATCAGATGTATTAATCTCTGCTCATCATAAAGGGTGAAGAAAAATGAGGTGACGATCGCTACGATCAAGCTAAATTTGAAGAGGAAGATTCACCTTGAAACCAAATTTAGTTTCCAAGCAGGTCGATCTAAAAGAGTGCAAAATTCGCTATTTAGAAAGCGATCCTTCTGGAGAAACTCCGCCGATTCTATTTCTACACGGTTGGGGAATCTCAGCGCAGCCTTATCACGAAATTCTCACACTTCTGTCTCAAAACCATCACGTTATTGCCCCAGACTTACCTAGCTTTGCCGGATCAACGCGCTCCGAACTAGTCGAAAGCTACGCCCATTACTCAGATATTTTGGTTTCTTTTTTAGACACGATCGCCATTCCAAAAGTTCATTTAGTCGGTCACTCCTTTGGAGGCGGAATTGGGGTCACGATCGCTTCTTTTGCACCCAAGAAAATTCAAAGTTTGGTGCTGGTTGGCTCTACAGGAATCCCCTCCGGCTCTATTCTAGAAGTGCTATTGCGCCGAGCGATCGAGATGCCTTTACAGATATCAATTCCCAAACTACAGTTACAACTCGTTGAGATTCCTCAAGTCTTTCTGCCTAATTTAGTCTTTAACACTGGCAACTTTATTCAAGCGCTATTTCTTTCATTAGAAAAAGACCTCGCCCCACTGCTTTCTCAAATTCAGGCTCCTTGTTTGTTACTCTGGTCACGAAAAGATCTGACAACTCCCCTTTCGTCTGGTCAAGAATTTCATCGCCGTATCAAACACTCCAAACTAACGATCGTCGAAGAGGGATACCATGAGTGGAATCTATTGTATCCAGAGAAGTTCACCGCGATCGTTTCAGAATTTATCGAGCACAATGCGTCTTCCGTAAGAGGCGTTACGATCGCTTAAGGGGGCATAATTTAAGTTAATTAGTATTTCTACCCATACGAGCGATGAACTGCTCTCTATTTAACAATTCTGTGGTTGACCGTATTCTTGTCGTTGATGATGTTGCCGACAACTCATTCTTACTGCAAACTCTTCTAGAACTTGAAGGCTACCAGGTCGAAGTCGCAGACAGTGGCTATTCTGCGCTCGAAAAAATTGAGTTAGAACCGCCTGATCTAGTTTTGCTAGATGTGATGATGCCAGGCATGAATGGTTATGAAGTTGCAAAACATATTCGTAAAAACCAGCAGCTTCCTTTTATTCCCATTTTGTTAGTAACAGGGTACGACTCAAATTCTCTACCTCAAGTGGATGAGGTTAGTGTCAATGGGTTGATTCACAAACCTGTTGTATTTGATGAGTTGTTAACGAGAGTTCAAACACTTCTTCACCCTGATTTCAGCTAAAAATTTCACTCAAAATCCCGAAAAGCTAACTTCACCGAGAGCAAAGCATTTTCTAACCTTTTTCTTGGCTAAACAAGCTCTATCTCAAGATAGACAGAAAACTTTGAAGAAACCTTTTAGGATTTGAAACTAGAGGGATTCTTGTAGTTTAAGAGCCTTCTTCTCAGACACCTTGTTGATAGTTTGTATCTGCGCTATGGCAGAGCTTGGAGAGTTAGCGATGAACACCATTCGTGTGGCTTTAATCGAGGATCATGACCTTACTCGATTTGGTATTCGTGCGGTTTTACAACAGCAGCCAGAAATTGAAATTGTGGGTGAGGCGCGAGATGGCCGATCGGGACTAAAAATGCTCGAAGCGACCCGTCCTGATGTGGCGATCGTTGATGTGGGCCTGCCGGATATGACTGGAATCGACCTGACTCAGCAGTTTAAGCAGTCACAGCCAACCGCAGATGGAACTCCCAAAACTCAAATCTTGATCATGACGATGCAAGACAACGAGGAGGTCGTTTTGGCGGCCTTTGCGGCTGGAGCAGATTCTTACTGCATGAAAGATGCCAGTCTGACGCGCTTATCAGATGCCGTGAGAACAACTGCCGAAGGAAACGCCTGGGTCGATCCGGCGATCGCCAGAATTGTCTTACATCAGGTTCAACAAGAGCCACCAACTTCCAGCAAAAATTCTGTCAACAGCACGATTAACATCAATCGCCTCTCCAATGAAGACAGCGAAATGATGCTAACGTATCCCCTAACAGAGCGAGAGTTAGAAGTTCTCAAACTGATTGTCGATGGATGCAGTAACGCTCAAATTGCAGAGAAACTGTACATTACGGTTGGCACGGTCAAAACCCATGTGCGAAATATTCTAAACAAGCTCTGTGCAGACGATCGTACTCAGGTAGCCGTGCGTGCGTTGAGAGCCGGACTGGTTAGATAAAAGCGCGTCACGAATTGGGGTTCCCTTAAAGAATGCAGAAGTTTGGGGAAAACGGTTTGACGCACCTCTACAAGACCCTTTAGAACAGATCTTGTAGAAAGATTCTACAAATTAGCCAGTAGGGTTCTAATCTGCTCAACCCGTTTACGATTGACACCCAGATCGCTTTTGCCCAATCGAGACGCAGACCGCACCTGAATCACATTGGCAGAGTGATCGAGGTAAAACTCTACGTCATCTACAAATCCCATTAGGGCGCTGGTAAACTCGGCATACAGATAGTCTTCGCGCTCGATGACAATTTGAGTTTTGGGCAGCGACTCAATGATTTGTTTGAGTTGGGCGATCGCCTGCTCTGGTGCAGATGAGTAGCTCAAAGGGGCAATCTGATGTTCTGCGTCTCCGGCCTGACTACACACACAGTTGGGCGTATCGGGACAGGGTGACAATTGACCATCTTTTACCCCTAGCGTTGTGGGTCGTTTTCCTGCAAACATCGGCATCACATTAAATAAAACAGATTGAATAGAATATGCAGATTTTAACGTGAATTCAATGCAATCCTTCAGTGCAATGTTTCAACAAGAAAGAACCTAAATCTGCAAGTGAGGGACGTTGGAATAGAAAGCTTAAATGGATTACAAGTCAACACTCTTAGGAATGAGAATTAAATAATATCGAATTTTGTAGAGTAGGTTGAGTAATCGCGAAACGCACCGCCAATGATTAAAATTAACGTCAGTTCGATGAGAGTGACTCACTTCGTTTCAATCGGCTTCAGCCCCCTAAATCCCCCAAAATTGGGGGACTTTGAACGAGAGATCTTGTCCAAAAGTCCCCTAGAATTGGGGGGTTGGGGGGCTGAAGTGCTGAATAACGGAGCGGAAAAACTCCATCGAATTCACGTTAAAATTAGTGCGTTTCGCGTCTCTCAATACACCCTAAGCAATTGTCGGTTTTATTAGACCCACAGTCCCTAGTGAGTTAATAATTGTCCAAATGACGTTAATTGAATTCGGGGGCATCAGAGCTATTCAGTTATCCTGCCTTTGCTTGCAAATAGCGTCGTCCGACTTCTGTCCAGTTGACAACGTTCCACCAGTTGCTCAAATATTCAGGGCGACGGTTTTGATACTTTAAGTAATAGGCGTGCTCCCAGACATCGTTGCCCATGATTGGGTATAGACCTTCCATCACAGGCGTATCTTGATTGGGCGTTGACATGATTTGAAGTTTGCCACTGCGATCGTGCACCAGCCAGACCCATCCACTGCCAAAGCGATCGGCTCCTGCTTTATTGAACTGTTCCTTAAATTTCTCAAAGCTGCCAAAGGTTTTGGTGATTTCTTGGGCAAGCTCGCCTGTGGGTGCGCCACCGCCTTTGGGACTCATGATTTGCCAATACATCGAGTGATTGACATGTCCGCCGCCATTGTTGCGAAACTTAGTGCGAACCGCTTCGGGCACCTGATCGAGTTTTTGCAGCAACGATTCAACCGTTTGCTTGCTCAGATCGGGATACTCTTTGAGGGCATCATTCATATTTTTGACATAGGTTGCATGATGTTTGTCATGGTGCAACTGCATCGTCTGCGCGTCGATATAAGGTTCTAACGCATCGTAGGCATAAGGCAGAGGGGGCAACACCGCAGGATTAGCGCTCAGTCCCGCAGAAGCCGCTGGAGCCGCTGTAGGTTTGGGCATCGAAGGGGCTTGAGCGTTTGCCTGATAGCTGACAAGCAGAAATGACAGCATGACTCCGATCGCAATCAAGCTGATCTGCTGAAAAAACTTTCTCATGAAGGCTAGACCTCAAAGTTGGGACATCGGACAACAGGAAACAACGCCATGAAAACACATTTATTCCAGGCTCGCAGCTTAGAATCGCAAATTAAACAAAATCATTATCTGTGGCAAACATTCAGCCCCAATGCAAACACTATCGTTCAATCTGCATCAACCTGCATGAATCGCGATCGCAAGCTTAGCGATCGTCGCCGCCCGTCACATCTGCCCAAGTAGGGAAATTCGGCGTTGCTGATTGGAGGGATGAATCTGTGGGAAGTGTTAATCTCTTCGCCCTAAATCCCCCAAAATTGGGGGACTTTGAACCTTGGGGTTCCCGCCGCTTTGGGGCAATTCGTCCCCTGATTCAGTAACACCGAAAATTCTTTCGTCAACTGTCTTTTTTGACCGGAAGCTGTGCCACCCGAAACACAGCCTGATTGCGTCCTTTGTGCTTTGCCTCATACAACCCCGCATCAGCCGCGTTTACCAACATCTCAGGCGACAAACCCGCCTCCGGCACCAGACTCGCCACCCCCATACTCAAGGTCACAAACGGAGAAACCCGCGACCCCACATGATCTAATTGCAGCGCCTGTACCTCAAGCTGAATCGCCCTTGCCACCTGCAACGCTCCTTGAGCATCAGTATTGGGCAATAGCACCACAAACTCCTCTCCTCCATAGCGAGCCGCCAGATCCGTTGGTCGTTTTACCGCTTGCTGAATCGCATCTGCAACCCGCCGCAAACAGTCATCGCCCTTGGGATGCCCATAGGTATCGTTGTACCGCTTAAAGTAATCGACATCGCAGATGATCAGCGCCAGAGACCCTTGAGATCGCAGCGATCGTGACCATTCTCGCTCTAGCCACTCATTAAACGTGCGTCGGTTAGCCAATCGGGTCAACTCATCCTGACTCGACAAAATACTCAAACGCTGGGCCTCAGCCGCCGTCATCACCGTTGCGGATGTAAGAATCGCGATCGACACAGGCACCACAGGCACCCACCAGCCCACAATCAGCAACCCATAGCTCAACGCAACCACTCCCGACATCAGCAATAGCGTGAAGGCAATTTTGTGGGGACGAGCAACCTGACGAGCGTTGATCCAAAACCCGACATAAGCAACCAGCACAATCAACAACCATTCCGCCCACTTGGGCAACACTTGCATCAGCGGTCGATCGTCTAAAACAGCGCTAATAATCTGACTGGTGACATTGGCATGAAGCTCAACACCCGACATTGGCTCAGGGCTGGAGCCAGACGCACTGCTATAGGACGTAAAAAACACATCCGAATCGCCAACTGAGGTATTGCCAATCATCACAATCCGATCTTTGAGCAATAGATCAGGAATGCGGTCTTCTAGAATGTCGATCGCCGAAATCATGCGAAATTTGCCCGTTCTCCCCCGTGGGTTGAGCAAAATTTGATAGCCTCCCGCATCTGCGTTGACATAGCCTCCATCGTGCTGCGTCAAGCTTGGAAAGGTGACAGTCTGTAGCTTGAGTACAGGAGATGGGAGATCTGGGTTGATGCCTTTAGCTTCTAGATAATTTAAAGCCAGCCGCAGCCCAAACGACTCGATCGCTGTCGGCCCCTCGGCACTAGGATAAAGCAACCCCCGCCGCACCCGTCCGTCAAAATCGACAACCACATCACTTGCAGAAATGCGATCGTCGTCAATCAACACCCGATTGCCTGCCACCGCCGCACCTTGCTGGTCACCGATAATTTTGGCAATGCCAATCAAGTTAGGAGTCGTTTTGAAGACTTGGAGCAGTTCGGGGTGTCCGGGTGGCGTGGGCAGGCTGCGAAAAAAGTCTAGACCGATGACGCGGGGCTGTTGCGCTCGAATTCGCTTCAGCAATTTAGCCATCACCTGATCAGAAATTTGAGAACTGCCTAACGCACGCAAATCCGTTTCGCCAAAGCCCACAATCACAATGCGATCGTCGTCCGGTTCAGGAGGTCTCAGTTGCAGGAGGCGATCGTAGGCGGCGAGTTCCCAGAGTTGGAAGATGCCCAGCGCCCGCAGCAAAACAATACAGCTTGCCGTGGTGATGCCTGAGAGCCAAAACGCTCGCGTCATGAAACTTTTTGACCCTCGATCGCTAACAGATGGACAACGGTGAGACTAACTGAGTGTAAGAGCATTGACGTGACGGTTTTTAAAGATACAGACGATTAGAGAAAAAACTTGATCAGAGCGAGTCACAGCGTTTGTTTGGGTAGACCCAAAAGCCTAGTAAGAGTCAGCTTAATTATGGTTTGAAGGAAATTCTCAGCCAGGTCAGAAGCTGTGTGCTTTTTGAAGATTTAATATAAGGGGGATTACTGAGACTTCTAGATTAACAGTTTAGCGAAGAATTTAAAAGTAGCCAGACCAAACCAGCAACTCAATCCTTTATAATCATCCATACCTCGCAAACGACTTCAAGAATTCACCTTTTGCCCCAATGTTGTCAGAATAAAGCATCTCAAGCACAACGTGAAGAGACAGACTCAGCTATACGGATACTGGTTTGTATCTTTTGAAATCAGTATAAAGACTTAAAAATTGAGACTGCTTTCTATCCGATCGTGCCCTCAATCACTCAGAAACTGCTGCTCTACTCCGAGTTAACCCATCAAAATATTCTCTACCGCTAACGAAATCTTTTGGTAGCACTTGCCACTCGCTGCTGAACCAACCACACATTTCTTAAAAAATCGCAACGCATGATCACTCAAAGTTGGGCAGTTTTTTTGCTTGGTTTGTGCATTTTTGGTTCGCTACCCCTAAAAACGCTGGCGCAAATCCAACCCGCGGCTGACGGTACACGCACGATCGTCACGCCCCAGGGCGACCAATTCAATATCAAGGGGGGTACTCAGACGGGGAATACCCTGTTTCATAGCTTCGATCGCTTCAATCTCACCGCTGATCAGGCTGCCATTTTTCGATCCGATCCGAGCATCCGCAACATTCTCAGTCGGGTGACCGGGGGCGATGCCTCAATCATTAATGGGCTGATTCAGATAACAGGCGGCAACGCTAACCTGTATTTGATGAATCCAGCGGGGGTGTTGTTTGGGGCGAGTGCTCGATTAGATGTGCCTGCTGCGTTTGGGGTGACAACTGCGAATGGGATTGGGTTTGGCAATGGGCGGTGGTTTTGGGCAACGGGAGTCAATGACTATGCCAGGTTGGGGGGCACTCCGATCGAGTTTGCCTTTCTCACACCGCAGTCGGGCAGCATTTTTAACGCAGGTCAACTCATTGTCAAACCGGGACAGTCGCTCACGCTACTAGGAGGCAGTGTTTTAAATACAGGAACTCTGAGCGCTCCAGGGGGTGACATTACGATCGCAGCCATTCCTGGAGAAGCGCGCGTCCGCATTAGTCAAGTGGGGAGTTTGCTGAGTGTAGAATTGCCGTTAGCCAATCAGGGAGAATCACCGCACACAACACTGCCAAAATCGCTGCCTCAACTCCTCGCCGGAGGAGCGCTCAACGATGCCACCGGAGTGGTCATTGAGAATGGACTGATCAAGCTGACCAGTTCTCCCGCTTTGAGTCACCCGCAAGGAATCATTCTCCAGCCCGGAACAGCAATTATCAGCGGACAGGTTTTGACTCATTCCGCGACGGCCGGGCCCTCCCAGATCACCCTGCTGGGTGACAAAATTGCACTGGTCGATGCCACCCTCAACGCTTCTGGAATAACGGGGGGAACGATTCGCATCGGAGGAGACTATCAGGGACAAGGAATACTGCCGCGATCGCAGTTTGTTTTTGGCAATGACAAGACGCAGATCAGCGCCGAGGGTCTCAATGGGGGCGGTACGATCGTCCTCTGGGCTGACCAGACAATGCGCTTTTATGGCACACTCACCGCACCGGGAGGGCAGGTCGAAACGTCTGGGAAAGAGCGCCTCGATATAACGGGTGCCCGCGTCCAGGCAAACACCTGGCTACTCGATCCTGCTGACATCAACATTGTGGCAGGTGGAACCGGAGCTTTCGCAGGCGGAGTCTTTGATCCAGTCACGAATACCACAATCGATCCGACTACTATTGCAGCAGCGATCGACAACGGAACCAATGTCACGATTACAACCACTAGCGGAACGGGCGGCAACGGTGACATTACTTTGACGGACTCGATCAATCAAACGGGAGGCGGAACAGCTTCACTCTCGCTGATTGGACGACGTTTTTTGCAAAATGACAACGCTACAATTAATCTCAATAGCACAGGAAGTTTGTCGTTTAATCTCAATCAAGTTAATCCAGAAGCAAGGCCGCCCACAAGCTCGATTCAATCTGCGATCGCCGCCATTGGCAACGTCTCCGGTAGTCGAACGATTAACCTCTCAGCAGGCAGCTATACCGGAAATACAACGATCAACGTGAATAAATCTGTACTCATTCGCGGAACCAATCGCTTAAACACTTCGATTAGCGGAGGAGGAACGGCTCGCATTCTACAAATTGCACCGGAAGCAGTCGTAGGCTTAAGTGATCTGACAATCACTGGAGGGAATGCGATAGCTGGATCAGGTGGCGGAATTTTGAACGCAGGTAATTTGGTTATCAATAACAGCACGATTACCAACAATACCACCGGAGAAAGCGGCGGCGGCGTTTACAACGTAGGAGATTTGACGATTCGTAACGCCAATATTTCTAACAACACGGCAGCGATTCATGGCGGCGGTCTTGATACTTCTGAAGGCAACGCTACGGTGAACGACAGCACCTTTACCAACAACATCGCTACCATTGACGGCGGCGGCATCAGAATCTCAGGATCAGAAGTCACGCTAACCGTTACCAATAGCCAATTTTTGAACAACACAGCCGGATTTGGGGGCGCGATCGAAGCCTCCCTAAACAGCTTGACCACCATCACAGGCACCACGATCGACCGCAACATCGCAACGGTCAACGGTGGAGGCATTCAAAACGACGACCAAAGCACCCTGATTCTCACCAACAGCAGTCTCTCCAATAATCGTGCCGATCGCGATGGAGGCGGACTGTTTGGGCGAGGCAATTTTACGATCGTCAACAGCACCCTATCCAACAACACGGCTGCCCGTAATGGAGGCGGCATTGCTCGATCAAATCCATCCAACACGACCACCCTTCTCAACAGCACCATCGCCAGCAATCAAGCAGGACTGGAAGGCGGGGGAATTTATGCAGAACCGAATGCGACCGCGACCGTCCTTCGCAACACGATCGTCGCCACCAACGCCAACCCCAATTCGCCGGATGTCCGAGGCAACTTTAACGATCAGGGCAATAATTTAATCGGCATCATAAACGGCAGTACAGGCTTTACTCGCAGCCCGCTAGTCGGCACCGCCACCAACCCGATCGATCCCAAACTTGCCCCCTTGACCCAGAGCGGAACGGTACAAATTCGGGCGTTACAAGTGGGCAGTCCCGCGATCGATGCAGGCAGTAATCTCGATGCCCCCATAACCGATCAGCAAGGTTCAATCCGAATTGTCAGCGGCACGATCGACATCGGCGCAGTTGAGTCAAATTTTGCCGCCGATCCCGTCAGTCCTGATCCGATCAGTGCCCCAAAAATTAATCCGACTGATCTGACGATCGTGCCTCCAGCGCTGTCATCCCTTGCCCAGTTTTCTCAACCCAATCAGGGCATTATCCGTTTAGAGCAATCTTTAAACCGAGACTTTGAGCAATACTTTGGCTTGACGAATTCCTCTCCAGTGAGCACCGCAGACATTCAAAATACGCTGACTCAAGTACAGCAGCAAAAGGGCATTCGGACGGGCATTATTTACGCCGTGTTTGTGCCGCGATCGACTCCCCCCGCGCCGCCCACAGGAGAACCTAAAGAGGGGGAGTCAATCTTCCCCCTGCTGCGCCCTCAAAAACGGGACGACGATCGTCTAGATTTGATTTTGATCACCGCCACAGGTCAAGCCATCCGCTATTCCACTACGGCTGATCGCGCGCAGGTCACTCAGCAGGCAAAACTCTTTCGACTGGCGGCTTCTGACGCAGAAGATCCCAATGGATATGTTGCCCTGTCCAAACAGCTTTATGGCTGGCTTTTACAACCTCTCGAACCTGAGTTAAAAAAAGCCCGCATTGTCAGCCTGATCTACTGCCTGGATGAAGGATTGCGAACCGTCCCGATCGCCGCCCTCTCTGACGAAACTGGCTTTGTCATTAGCCGCTACGCCGTCTCAGTCACCCCCAGCATGTCTTTAATCGATCGCAGACTGACCCAGCTAACCGGGCAAACCCTTTTGGCTATGGGAGCCGATCGCTTTCAGGCTCTCGACCCGCTTCCTGCTGTCCCCACCGAACTCAACCTCATCAGCCAACAGCTTTGGAGAGGCAAACGGTTTCTCAATCAAGACTTTACTTTGGCAACCCTGATCGCCCAAAAACAGCAGTTTAATCCTGGAATTTTGCACCTTGCCACCCATGCCCAATTCAACGCGGGTGCCCCCGATCGCTCCTACATTCAGCTTTGGGATACCCAAATTCGATTTAGCCAACTGCGATCGCTACAACTCGATAAGCCGCCGATCGATCTGCTGGTCTTGAGCGCTTGCGCCACTGCGGTCGGTAGCCCCGATGCCGAATTAGGATTTGCAGGATTGGCCGCCGCTTCGGGGGTGCGATCGATCCTCGGCAGCCTGTGGGATGTCTCTGATATCGGCACCCTCGCCCTGATGAGCGAATTTTATACCGAACTAAAAACTGCCCCCACCCGTGTCGAAGCCCTGCGTCGCGCACAACTGTCACTCCTCACAGGCAAAGTCCGAATCGAGAATGGTAGCCTAATCACATCTCAGGGTAAATTTTCGCTCCCAGCTAATCTGACTCCTGCTAAGACGATCGCCTTCATCCATCCTTTCTACTGGTCAGCCTTCACACTCGTTGGCAACCCGTGGTAAACCCTTAGATCTAACAAATCAGTTGAGGAAACTCATCTGGTCATGCCCCCGTCGCTGATCCCCAACCCTCCGGATTCTTGCCAAGAAACTTTGTAGAACTCAATCATGTGAGTTTGATGCCGTTAAGCCTTGATGTTTTGCGCTTTCTCCAGTCCCTGATCAAATCGGGAATCCAGGAGACTTCTCAGGAGACTTCTCAAAGGTGCAACCCTGGCAAAAACTCTGTCGGATTCACCTCAAATCGACGATCGATGCCCGGCTAAAAGTGTCCCCCGCCTAAAGTGATTTCAGATCATTTGAGCCTCTCGGTCAATTCTAATGAGCTTTCTGCCAACTGCCCCCGTTGTGCCATTCTCCGATCGGAGCGTGACAGACGGGATTTGTTGTTAAAGGGAGCATTAGAGCGCGACCTGTTTTAGACCCGTGAATCCCGTGTATTCCCATCGCACAGATACTCAGAACCATGTCAAACCTCAGATTGCTCCATGCCGTGACGTTGGCTGCGATCAGTTTCTGCTCGATCGTTGTCCTTCCGTCCGATCTCACGGTTCGTCCTTTAGAAATTGGCTCTCCCGCATCGGCTCAAACTCGTCGAGTCCGCTGGACACCCAATCGCAAGCTTGGCAGCGTTCGCAGTACCCTTTCTGGCGGCAGACGAGGACAGGAAATTGTCACTTGTAATAACAACTCCTCTAAGCCCACAGCTCTGACGC
Organism: Phormidesmis sp. 146-33; assembly: GCF_052939515.1. NCBI lineage: Bacteria > Bacillati > Cyanobacteriota > Cyanophyceae > Leptolyngbyales > Leptolyngbyaceae > Phormidesmis > Phormidesmis sp. 146-33. Next base: position 15,812 of record NZ_JBJPHU010000005.1, on the reverse strand, counting down.
TGCTTGTTCCCGACACGGCCGAAGGACTGGTCACCACCGCCAGCAATCCCAGCTTTTTTTGGCACATTGAGACTCCCAAAACGGTGTCAATGAAGTTTGTGCTGTCTGATCCGGCTGTTGCCCAACCTGTGTTTGTCAAAGAGTTGCAGTCTACCAAGTCGGGCATTGTCCAGGTTGATCTTCCGACCAAAAAGCCGCTCAAGATTGGCACGCAATATCGTTGGACGGTCTTAGTCACCTGTAAAGTAGGCGGCACGAGTGAAATCTACGCCAGAAGCTTTATTCAACGGGTAAACAATCCCTTGCTACAGCGCCAAATTCGAGGCAAATCCAATCTCGAAAAAGCGGTCGCCTTTGCCGCCGATGGAATCTGGTACGATGCCCTGGATGCGCTGCTAGAGGCTTACCAAAAAGATCCCAAAAACGCCTACCTGCGATCGGAACTCAAGTCTCTCCTCACCCAGGTGGGCAGCAAACCGATTTTGCAAGTCGCTGATCGAGGACTCTAAAAGGATTGCTCATAAAACAAAGGCTAACGAATGCTAGTAGCTTCGCAAGTGCCTTCAGCAACGCGCCTAAAAGAACAAAGTCTGCGTAGACTAGACCGATTCAGGCTTTATTAATCGGCATTAATCCGCGAAATGATTTTGTTCTCGTCACTGCGGTTTGAACCGCCAAGCTTGACCAAATTGACGTTAAAAGAATTTCGGTCGATCGTCCCCTCGCTGTCTAGCATAAGAATGGACAATATGGGGCGGAACAATGGTGCGACTCAAAATTTGGCAATGGGCAGTGTTGGGGCTTCCGATCGCCCTGGTCTTTGGCTTTTTGCTCCTAAGTGCCGGATTTCAGATTCACGAGTGGGGTCTTAGCTGGATCTGGGCCGTCTTTGGGGTCGTCTTTGTAGGCTGGCGCTGGCTTTTGGTGAAATGGACACGTCCCGCCCTGGCTCAAGTCGAAGCGATCGTCACCGAACTGGCCGCCGAGCAAGCAGACATTCCCACCAGCGCCTCTGCCACCGTTTCGAGCCAGCAAGCCGATGCTGCACTGCAAAAAATCCTGCAAGAAACCCGCAGCGATCCCCCCCTCTGGGAAGACTGGAACATCTTCTGGCAGCGCTGTTTACAGCTTATTAGCGCGATCGCCCAAATCTACTACCCCCAGACCAAACAGCCCTTACTCAATATCTACATTCCCCAGGCCTACCGACTGCTACGCGGCACAGTGGATGATTTGGATCAGTGGATGCAGCGATTGGGGCCGGTTCTCAACCAAGTGACGATCGGACAAGCCTATCAAGCCTACGAAATCTACCAGAAGCTAGAACCCTCTGCCCGCAAAGTCTGGCGAGCCTGGAACTGGGCCCAATGGTTGCTCAACCCCGCCGCCGCCGTCGCCCGCACAGCCACCCAACGCACCAGCGATCGCGCCACCCAGGAGCTATTAGGCAACCTCAACCAACTGCTACGAGAAGCAGCCTTGAGAAACTTAAGCAGACAAGCGATCGCACTCTATAGCGGCAGTGCCAACCCCGGTCTAGAAACCGTCACCCCGGCTCAACCTGCCCTGCCAAAAGCCCAAACCCAAACGCTGCGCGAGATTCTGTCTCAAACCAAATCACCCGAAGCAATCGCCCAACAGCCTGTCAATTTGCTGCTCGTCGGTCGCACCGGAGCCGGAAAAAGTAGCCTGATCAACACCTTGTTTGTCGAAGCTCAAGCTCAAGTGGATGCTCTACCCAGCACCGATCGCCTGCAAGATTATCGCTGGCAAACCTCCACCGGAGAGGCGCTAACCTTATGGGACACGCCTGGCTACGAGCAGATCAACCGGGGCGAATTGCGAGATCAGGTGATCGACCATGCCGCCCATGCAGATGTAGTGTTGCTGCTTACGCCCGCGCTTGATCCGGCTTTGCAAATGGATCTCGACTTTCTCAAAGATCTCAAAGCTGAAGTCAAAGATTTACCGACTCTGGCGATCGTCACCCAGGTCGATCGATTGCGGCCGATTCGGGAGTGGCAGCCTCCTTATGACTGGCGATCGGGCGATCGTCCCAAAGAAATTTCCATTCGAGAGGCGACGGAGTATCGATCTGGGGTGTTTCAAGAAACCTGTTCGCTGGTGTTGCCATTGGTGACGGGGGGCGATCGTCGTCAGGCTTGGGGAGTCGAAGCGTTGTCGGTCGCGCTGTTGGATCTGATCGATCCCGCCAAACAGTTGCGGCTGGCCCGATTTTTGAGAAATTTGGATGCCCGGACGATCGCCGCAGCCCGATTGATCGATCGCTATACCTTCCAGATGACCACCACGCAGGGGTTGGCCGCTTTCCTCAAAAGTCCTATTCTCAGCTTTATTTCCACGCTCACGACAGGTTCACCCAGTCTGGCGCTGATGCTGGCTGAGAAGATTCCGATCGAGCAGTTGCCTGTTGTGATTGGCAAACTTCAACTTGCTTACGAGTTATTTAATCTGCTGACCGCTCAAGAACTCAATCCGCCGACCTTTGATCTGATGTCCTTTTGGGGGTTGTTGTTAGAAAACTCTGCATCGCCCGACAAAAACGCCTGGGCTTTTGGTCACGCTCTAACGGAATATTGGACGCAGCCACTCACTCCAGACCAGCTTCAGGCTCGATTTGAGTACTATTTGCAAGTGGCACAGACCACCTAGAGACTGAAAGTCCCCCAGAATTGGCAGGTTGCGAGCACAAGCACCAATAGCGAAGCGAAAAAACGGCATCAAATTCACAGTCTCGAATCCACATTAATGAGAAGAGAGATTGCTTTTCTTTACCTTTAATGGACGATCGCTCGACTCCTGGGCTGCACCAAAATGCTATAAAAGGTTGCGTGACAGAGCGGCTGATTTGGGCAAACTAAGTTTTAGCCGTCGGATAGTCACCTTAAACAAACTCTTAGATTGACGAAATAGGTAGTATTTAGCATGACGATCGAGCAACTTCAGCCCGCCCCGATGCAGCAAGTCGGAGTTTACGTTCCTTACTATCCCCAGGCGAGTAAGAAGCAACTTCTACCCTATGCGATTAGCCTCTACCAAAAAGGCGCATTAGAAGGTCAGCGAAAAATTGAGGGGGCTGAAAGCATCCCATTTATTGCAACCTGGAATGTGTCTACGCTTCCGGCTGACCTCTGTCGCTGTCGTCTGCAATTTGATGGCAACGCTGAATTGAGCTACGAAATCATGATGGCCAATTTTGAGTTTGTCGATTTCTTGATCGAAGTTGTGATGAATTTTCGCCGCACTCGTCTGGCCGATTTTTCTCAATCCTTTTATCGCAAGCTGCTTAAGCTAGAAGACTAACTTCATCAATTTATGATTTGCGCTGTAGGAGTGTGATTTTTTTTCTTTTGCAGCAATCTTTATACGTAAAATTCCCTCTTATAAATTTAAAATAAGCAGGAAGCGATCTCTGTGAGTTACCCACAAGGGGTCGCTCATTCTTCAGGGATCATCGCCGCGTCCTTTTTACAATTCAGCATGACGATCGAGCAGTTACAGCCTGCTTCTATTCAGCAAGTAGGGCTTTATTTGCCTTACTACCCAGCTAACAAAAAGAAAGTCTTGCCCGATGCCGTTTCGCTACACCAGACGGGAGCGATCGAAGGCAAACGCAACATCGAAGGAGCCTCAGACATTCCCTTTATCGCTACCTGGAATGTCTCACCCTTGCCTGCGGATCTGTGTCTCTGTCGGATTCAGTTTGATGGCAAAGCCGAATTGAGCTACGAGATCACAATGGAAAACTTCAAATTTGTTGATTTTTTGATCGAGGTGCTGATGCAATACAGACAAAGCAATGGGCAGATTACAGACTTTTCGCGATCGTTTTACCGCAAGCTCCTGCGCTTTGAAGATTAAGCTCTGATGAAAGGGCTTTTTGAGGCTGTTTTTTTGTGATAGATTTTTGCAATCCAAACATTGTGTCGCCTCAATGAAACCGCCAGCGTTGAGAATCAGGTTCGACAAAACGGTGCGCTTTACCCACAGCCCCCTTGCGATCGCGAGTTTGACTTTTCTCAGCTTGATTTTGACACAGGTTTCTTCTTCCCAATCCCAGGGTGCGCCTCCAAAACCACAAGCCAGCGCTGCGCTAGAACAGGGATTTGTTTCGCGATCGCAGGGGGATGCGGTCAACGCTTACGCCGCCTTTGAGCAAGCAATCCGGCTGTCTCCAAACTATGCCGAAGCTTATGTAGCCAAAGCTGGTCTTTTGTTTAAACAGGGTCGCTCGATCGAAGCGATCGCCGCCTACGACCAAGCCCTCAACTTGAACCCCAACCTCGTCGCTGCCTATCTAGGAAAAGGACAAGCCCTGGCCCGACAAGGCAAACGCAACGAAGCCAGAGAACTTTTAAGATCCGCCGAAGGCACCTTCCAATCTAAGGGCGACACTCAGCAAGCAAAAATCATTCGGCATTTACTGCCAAAGCTTTAAGGCGAATTCAATGAAAACGCACCAGTGAGACAGGCGACTTCTGAGAAGTTCGACGAAGTTTTTTCGCTGCGGTATTCAGCACTTCTGCCCGCAAGCTGCCAATTTTGGAGGATCTTCGCCCAGATTTTGGCTTCTTTCATCCTTCATCCCTCCAAAGCGGGTAGTTCTTCCAGGATCATGAATCGGACGTGATTGAGCGCCAGATCACCGATCGACAAATTAAACAAATCACCCACCGGAACACCGCCACTTCTCAGCGACTCAAATGTGATCCCTTTGCCGATTTCTGCATGAAACCAGGGCAGCCCCATAAAAAAGCGAGTGGGATAAGGGCCGCGATCGATAATATCGTCCGGGTTTGACTCCATTGGCAGCCAGCCAAATCCAGGCACGTAAAACTCAATCCACACATGGTTATAGTCTGGTTCTAGAGGAATGCGCTGACGTTCGGGGTAGGGCGGACATTTGTAGCGGCCCACCGTCCGGCAGGCGATGCCATTGAGTCGAGCCAGTGCCAGCAAAACGCCCACATATTCGCCACAGGAACCAACGCCCCGCTCGATTACAACATCTGGAGAATCAATGTGAGGCTTGATCCCATAAGAGAGGCGATCGTAGACATAGTTGCGAATTTTGAGAATCTTCCGCAGCAGGTTGGTTTCGGTGCCGATCGCTTCTTTGGCCGCCGCTTGAATAATGGGCGTGTCCATTGCTAGTTCGTCATCGTCGATCAGATACTGGGCTTGATATTCAGGCGGGAGATCGGGCGCTTTGTACACATCTTCTGGCGAGAGTTGGTACTTGATCCCGCGCACTTCTAGCAGCGCTTTCCAGCCAAAAATGTGGCGTTCGTCAGACTTGAGCGAGTCAAACTTAAAGACGGCGACCCGCTGACCCGCCTGAACTTCTTCGGTAAAGGGAATGCCGATCGCTTCGACCGATCGCACCGTTTGCCGATGAGTTTCTGCGGGGAGCGCAATTCGCCATTCCAGATCTTCCAGACTCACTTCGTCAAGCGGCAGCAATTCTTCGACATAAGACATCTCGACCAGATAGCCATTTGACAGCGCGTATCGACCTTGTTTGTCGTAGCGAAACTGAAGCGGATGAATGAACGTGCGATCGCGATAGGCCAATTCGTGGCTGGGATCTTCGTTGGGATTGTCTCGAATGTAAACCTCTTCGCTGGCGTAGGAGACAAATAAAATCGGGTTTCCAGTCGTGGGATCGGTGACAAACGCCAATCCAGTCGGACTTTCAAACGGGGTCAATACGCTGAAGTTGAGTTCGCCGGTGGCGCGATCGAGACAATACACCGTCTGCTCGGTGCGATCGCATAGCCAGAGTTCTTCATCGCGCACAGTCAAATTCGTCGCGCCCACTCCAGGTAGCGGAAACTGGGTGATCTTGAGTTTGGTGTCTCGCTGGTAGATCGAGATGTAGCCCAGCTTTTGAGAAGTCACGTAGACGGTAGACTGCCAAACGCCCACCCCATCGACGGCATAAGGCAACGTGACAAACAATCGAGGTGTGAGATCGTCAAAGCTGCAAAAGTAGACGCTATTTTCTAACGCAAACCAGATGGTGTCCTCCGCAACCGCCAACCCAGTCGCATCAACAAATTGCTCAGTATTACAAGCGTTGACGATCGTCGTGTTGTCGGTAGCAGGCTCAATCTGCGTCAAAAACCCGCGAATGGAATCGATTGCCAACAGTCGATCGCGCCAGACGGCCAATCCATTGAGGGCGTAAACAGCGATCGGGCGAATCGTTCTCATCGGGATCGGGTGAGGAGCGGTATGAGGAGGGAACTGGTCGGGAGAGATGCCGAGATTAAGCATCGGAATTTAATGTAATCCGTAAATACGAATGATCATAAACATAACTGTCAATTGATCAATGTATCTAGAGAGGCGCTCTGCAAAAATAGCATGGTCAGAGAAATCAAGTTTGTGCGCGATCACCCATTCTCCAGCCTCAAAAGCAAAAGGAATCATCAGGAATCATTTAGGTTGTGCCTTTAGATAGACTTCACCTTTAGAGAAGCCCTCTATGCTAAGAAGTGTAAAGCTAAGAAATGTGAAGCCCATAGGAGCATTCCCATGAAATCTACCACTAGCACCGATTTACCTCCCGTTTCGACTGCATATAACGGCAAAGACCGTAACGCTTTTCTGTTTGGTTGGAGTCCTCAAGCCGAGCTTTGGAACGGTCGCCTGGCGATGATTGGCTTTTTGGCTTACCTGGTCTGGGATCTGGCTGGCTTTAGTGTTGTGCGTGACGTGTTGAACCTGGTTAGGTAGTCCGTTGGCAAACGTCGATTAACAGTCAGTCAAAAAGTGGGAATGGTTTGCAGAAAGCAGGCTGTTCCTATTTTTTTGACGACTTTAGAAAGATAAGGCTAGCGAATGCTGTTAAGTGCCTTCGGCAACGCACCCATGAGAACGAATGCCTTTTCTGGGACGTTTTTGACTCAAAAATTTAAAGCAGATCTCTACCTTTAGTGGGATAGTTCAAAATAGTGAGATTGACAAATCCTGGAGAAGGTTATGGCTCAGATTATTGCGTTGGCAGCCTTTGTTGCCCTAGTCGGTGGGGCGATTTTTGGCTATTCGCGCTTTGAGAAAAAGAATAAGCAAGCGCAAGTAGTCGAGCGAGTTCAGACTTCTTTGCCCCAATCTCTGCCACCAGCCCTGCCAGTTGCGACGGTTGAGAAGCCGCAATCGTCCTATCAGTCACCACCGATCGCCGACCCGTGGGAAGTCGAAGAAACGGTCTCAGACCCAACTCCCGAACCGATGATCGAAGCAGAAGAAAGCCGTCGATCGTCCGTTGAAGACATCAGTTTGCCTCCAGCGATTCACGATCCGCGCCGTCCTCAAAGTGCCAGCTTAGAGAATATCAGCCAGGAGGTTTTGGCCTGGGGTCGCTCAAAACAACTCAAACATCTGCCCAAATTGATTCAATACACTCGACATTCGAGTCCTGTGATTCGCGGATATGCAGCAATGGCGATCGGCGAAATTGTCTCTCCCCACAGGGTCACAACCGAGGTAGAAAAAGTGATCCCAATTTTAGGCAAGCTGACTCAGGATTCTAGTATGCAGGTGAGACTGTTTGCGATCAAAGCATTAGGCTCGATTCAGTCAGAAAAAGGGTTGCCCTATCTGCAAAAGGCGCTAGTGAGTTCGTCGGGCAGTGTGATGCAAGCCGCCAATGCCGCCATTCAAAAGTTAAAGCTCAACTATGGAATTGTGGCCGTCAAGCCAACTAAAAAGATTCATAAGTAACGAATTTGTGAGCTTTCATCCCTCATCCCTCATCCCTCATCCCTCATCCCTCATCCCTCATCCCTCATCCCTCACCCCTCATCCCTCATCCCTAATTATCCTCTCGCCCATTTCCCATCTCGCCTAGAGCCGCGACGATCGCTTCAGCTTCTCCACTAATGCGCCACAGCGTACGACTGGACTCTTTGCTGACGAGTTCGTACTCCCCTTTAAAAGCCTCGATCAGACTGGGAATCGCCGACTTAGCCTCTGGGCCAATACAACCCAGCGCATAGGCTGCCACCCAGCGAACCTGCCAATCTTCATCTTTGAGTGCCGCCGTCAACGCGGGAATGGCCCCTCTCGCGGTCGCATTAAAACTAGCCAACACCCAGGCCGCCGTACTGCGGACATACGCAGGCTTTGATTCTAAAGCACCAATCAACGCAGGAATGGCCATCGTGCCCAACTTGCCCAAACTCGCGATCGCTTCTCCACTCACCCGGCGATCGTCATCTCGCAACCGTTCGATTAGGGCTGGAATGGCAGTTCTCGCTTCGGGGCCGATTTGTCCGATCGCTCTCGCCACTTCTCGCCGAATTCGCCAGTCTCGGTCTTGAAATTCTCGAATCAGAGCAGGCAAAACCGCTTTGGTCGCTGGCCCCAGTTCTCCCAGTTCACGAATGGCATCCAGTCTCAGCAGCGTGTCCCCGGTTGAGAGTTGAGGAGCAAGACGGCGCATCCGCTGGTCAACCTGAGCTTTTCGCAGGGTTTCGGCACTCAGCCCGACTCGTTTGCCCAATTCTTCTAACACATAGTCGGGCACGTCAGTCTCTTCGGCTCGTGTCAAACAACAATCTCGCATCGCTAAAAGGAAGCCCTGAATGCTTTCGGGGGCACCGGGCATCGAGTCCGCCAGCAGCAGCCAGTCGTCCCAGAGGGGTTTTTGGTTGGTGTAAAGCTCGACTAAATGTAAGGCTGCGAGACATTCGGCCAACGGGTCGAGGGCAAAACAGATCTGATCCTGAGCGGGCCCGATCGCCTGAATCACCCGCAGTCGTTTTTCTAAGTGTTTGAGTCGCGCTTTGACCGCTTCACTATCGGCACCTGTAGCGGCTTCCAGTTCTGCCAGAATGGTATCTCGCTTAGCAGGCGCGGGATGGTAGTACTGTTTCAAGCATTCCCAGGCGATAATTTTGGCATCTTCATGAACGGTGAGATTATCAGGTTCGTCTGGCGTGGCATCCCGATTTAACTCATTTAAATAACTGAGCATCAGATCGGGGATGTTATCTGGCAGATTTTCTTCGGCAACGTCTTCTTTTTTGGCGATCATCTGCTCGGCGTAGAGCTTGGCCAACAGAACGGTGATGTTGCGCTGACCGACCATTTTGGACAGTTGGCTACAGGCATCAAAATATTCAGAATCGGTGAATAGTTCTCGTTTGCTGCGTTGAGTTAGATAGGCTTCTAAAAAGGAAGATAGGCGGTTGCCCTCGATGCGAAGTGGTTTGATTGTGGTCTTGGGCACTTCGTCCAGGGTTTCCTCGACTCGTGACGTAACAATCAGCGCATTTGCCGGAAAGTCAGGATGACCGGGGCGAATCTGTTCGCGGGTGGCTTCGCTGAGTTCGGAGAGGCGATCGACAATCACCACAATTCTGCGTTGCCGGAGCAGCCGTTCGAGAAACTCGTCAGATAGAGGATCAGAGGCATCGATCAAGGCTTGCAGTTGTCCGCGAATCGCCTCCCGAAAAGGATTCTTATCATCCGGCAGCTTAAAATCTAATTCTTGTTCGATCAACACGGGCAACATGCGATGACGACAGAGCCGCGACGTTTTATCATCCGCCATTGCCCACTTGGCCAAATGACAGGCCAGACTGGTTTTGCCAATGCCGCCTTCTCCCCAAATTAAGAGGCACTGCCGCCCATCCCAAAAGGTCGTATGCAAATCGTGACTGGCCAGTTCAGCAACGGTATTGCCATCCAACACGACAGGAATCGGAATGTAAACCTTACGATCGCTCACCGTATTTTTGTGGGCAAACGCTTCTCGCGCTACGTCGATCTGCTGACGAACCCAGGCATCCAAAACTCGTGGGTGATAGTGAAACCAGCCGACAAATAACACAAACCGCAGGGGAACTTTGACGCTGCCACCCAGCGGACTGGGAATCTCAAAATCGGTGTAGGGCTTGAGAGCGTTGTTGAGTTTGAGCAGCCATAAGGGACGTGCTAAAAGGACGATCGCCCACAAAGACGGCATGGTCATGAGATAGAGTAAAATGCTCGCGATCGCGGGATTAGACTGTCCCCATTCAAACACTCGTTCAAATAGCCGCGACTCTTTCTCATTTTTGAGCACGCTAAGAGAACGCCGCACCGCCGCCAGCACTTCTTCGCTAAATCCTGCCTGGACATCTTCAAGAACGGGCAACGCTTTTTCGAGATTGGTGTAAGCGTCGGATAGCTCTGTCGTGTTGAGCGATCGGGCTTTATCTTGCAAAACGCCTGCAATGCGAGTCAGAGCGGCTGCCGTACTCAAGCGCACTGCCGGATTCTCATCTTTGAGAGCTTTCACCAATTCAGGTAGGGCAGACTTTGCCTCTAGTCCAATTTTGCCCAAAGCGGCCGCCGCATACTGACGCACATCTTTATCTAAATCCGACAGCGCAGTGGTCAATTCGGGAGTTGCTGACTTTGCTTCAGATCCAATTTTACCCAGGGTCAAGGCCGCAAATGATCGCGTGTCTCGATCGCTGTGTCGCAGTGCTCTCGTCAATTCTGGTACGGCTGCCCCCGCGTCTAGTCCAATACTTCCCAGGGCGGTAATCGCTTTGAGTCGAATATCTTTATCGCCATCGGTGAGCAACTGAGCGAGGATTTTGACCGATCCCTTAGATTCCGACCCCAGCTTGCCTAGCGTGACGATCGCCCCCACTTGAACTTCTTTTTGAGGGTCAGAGAGGGCCTGCGTCAGATCAGGAACGGCCAATTTTGCATCTGCTCCCAGGTTAGAGAGCGCGTAGATCACTTTGAGCCGCACCGCCAGTTTAGAATCGTTGAGCGTCGCCACCAAGGCTGGAACCGCTGACTTAGAGGCTTCGCCAATTTTTCCGAGAGCAGTCGCCGCCTCGCCTCGAATCTGGGGGTCTGAGTCCGACAAAGCCACTGTCAAATCGGGTACCGCAGAACTGGCCACACTGCCAATTTCCGCCAGCGCCTTGATCGCCTTGACCCGAATGGACAGATTACGGTCGCGCACCAATTCTGCCAGCATCGAGACCGCAGGTTTTGCTTCGGCCCCCATTTCGCCCAGAATCTGAATCGCAAACAATCGCACTTTTGGCTTTTCTTGAGGATTTTGAGCCACCTGCACCAGGGCTGGAATTGCTGAAACTCCCAGGCGTTTGAGCGAGGCCACTCCATCTGGAGACTTGCGATCGGCCAGTTTGCTAAGTTGGGACGATGAAATCTCAGTCGCGTCGAGGCGATCGAGTCCTTGGGTAGGATGAAGCCCGATCGACAGACACAAAAGGCTCAAGATCAGAAGAAAGTTTTGTCGGGTGCGCGTAGCCATGCCAGAACGCCTGCAAAAATGGGTAGTCGATGCAGGGGTGCCGTAAAAAGATTGGGGGTGCGATCGCGTCTAAGTGAAACCTTTAAAGGCTATCTGCGTAAAATCTAGTAGAAATTTCCTACGATGACTGCGATCGGTAATACTTGGCAACCCTGATACCGTAATTGTTCCCCAGTAGTTTTGCCAGATCGCGGTCAACTTCATGAAATTCTTTTAAATGTGGTGTAGCGTTCCTGAATGGATACTGCCGGGTTCTAATGGCAAAAACAGCGTAAACACTTCACCTTGTTCGGGTCGCTGTCTGACAATCAGCTTGCCGCCCAATGCTTGAAACAGATTCTTGGTCACCGTTAAATTGAGACTCAAACTGCCCGTTTCTGGCTGAAACATCAACACCTGACCCAGCGACTTGAGCAAGGGTTTGTAGTGTCCTCGCGTTTTGGCTTCGTGATGCTCAGTTGGACTCATTTGAGACTGAAGCTGTAATTTAAGCTGATCGCCCGCCAGCGTCACCTCAACTTGAATGCAACTTCCAGAAGGCAAACTGCGCGCAGATCGATCGATCAAACTCGTCAAAGCCTGATCTAACATCGTCGGATCACTCACCACAGGCGGCATCTGTTGCGGCAAAATCACTTCTAGCGTCAGATTGCGCTGACTGGCTTGCTTTTGCCATCGAGGAATGCTCTGCTGCAACACTTCGGTTAGAGAAGTCGGAGTCAGGGAAGTTGATTCGAGTTTTGTCGCCGACGTTTCTAACTCAACGGCTCGAAAGATCAGCCCAAATCGATCGATTTGTTCACTACACTCGCGATCGATCATTTCTAACCGCTTGATCACATCGGGCAGCAAGTCTCGCCGTTTGAGCAGCGATCGGGTCAGCGTGCGAATCGTCGTCAAGGGCGTTCTGACTTCGTGAGCGATCGCTTGCAGCAGTTCGACATCAAGGCTTTGGGGAGACGACAAAATCGCGGACGTAGTAGAGGCCGACCTAGCGCGTCGGCGTGTTCTCTGTAAGGCGATTCCGATCTGTTCTTCTCTGAGTTGAGATTCTTTGGAGTCTTCGATATCGGGAAGGTGGGCAAGCAGTTGATGGCTAAACTGAGTCACCAGTCGATAGTCAGGCGCGATCGGCGGAAACTGCTGAAACAACCGATCCAACCGTCCGACCTGATACGCATTCATCAACACCACTCGCAGGCGCAACGTTTGCCAAACCCGCTCCACACAGTCAGGGTCAAACGAAAACGAAAACTGAGGATTGCCGTCAGCATCTTCGCCCAGCACCATCGCCAGACTAAAGCGATCGGTCAGGGCAAAACAAAACTGCTCCGCCGCCAGCGGATCTCCGGGCAACAGCGACAACGTAGGATTGGTTTCACAAGGCGATGGCTCACCCAAAGCAGGCGGCAACTGAAACGGCAACCCCATCAACGTCGCCATCGGATCAGACGTAAAAGACCAGGTTGCGTAGTTTGCCAACAACTCAGGCTGACCCAAAACAGGCAACGGCCCAGCCAGGATCACCCCTTTGACTTGAGAATCTTCTGACATTGCCTGCTGATTTTGTTGCAGCAAGACTTCTAAAGCGGCGATCGCGCCAAACCATTCCCGCTCGGCTCTGACTCGCTGTTGAGCTACCGAGAGCTTTTTGGGAGACGGCGCTAAAAGCTGATCACCCGTTGTTGGCGAAGTCAAAATCTCACTGAGAGTTGGTAAAATCCACTCGTGCATAATCCGTTCAATACATTCGACCGCTACCTGACTACGAGCGTATCTAGATTTGAGCACGATCGGTGAGTGTAGAACCGTACCGATCGAGGTGCAATGTCCGCCTTTTGAAAGATTAGCAGCGAATTCGAGTTTCTATTGATGTACGGCTAACTGTCGAAGCGAAGACGTAAAAAGCTAGACAGAATGAGGATAGATGTTTTGGTAATCAAAAAGCTGAATGGACTGGCAAGAAATTTCTGGCAATTGGGTTTTAGTCCCGGCGCGACCTGTGGCGATCGTTCACTTTTTGGGCGGCGCATTTGTGGCCACTGCTCCCCATCTCACCTACCGCCGCCTATTGGAATATTTGGCAACCCAGGGCTATGCGATCGTCGCCACTCCCTTTGTCAATACGTTTGATCATGCTGAAATTGCTCGATCGGTGTTCAAAAGCTTCAACATAGCGCTAGAAGTGTTGCAAACTCGCATCCTCAACCGTTACCTTCCGATTTATGGCATGGGACACAGCATGGGCTGCAAGCTGCACTTATTAATCGGCAGTCTGTTTTCGGTAGAGCGATCGGGCAATATTTTGATCTCCTACAATAATTTCTCTGCCAAGGAAGCCGTTCCTTTAGTTGATCAATTTTCCACTGTTTTCCCGGTCGAGTTCACTCCGTCACCGCTTGAGACGCATCGAATGATTGGCGATCGCTATCAAGTTCGGCGCAATTTGCTGGTGAAATTTTCTAACGATACGATCGACCAGTCCGTTCCGCTATCCAACATTCTAGAAAAGCGCTTTCCTGGCATGAACTCGCTCAGAACGCTCAACGGCAGTCATGTGACCCCTCTAGGACAAGATATGAAATGGCAAGCAGGAAAAGACTTCACACCCTTTGACGCGATCGCTCAGTGGATGCGCCAAGAAGTCTACCGCGAACTCGCCCAACTCGAAAAAACCATTCTCCTGTGGCTCAACCCGTTCTCTTAAGGGATGAGGGATGAACCAAGATAAAGTTGCGGAGTTAAAAGGTTGAGCTTGAAAATGTTTGGTGAAATTTTTGGGATTTTGAGCAAGCTCTATCAGCATTTCATCCCTCATCCCTCATCCCTCATCCCTTCTTTCACCCTCATCCCTGTCCCTCGTCTTATGGTAAGATTTGCGCGTCCAAATACAAGAAGTCATACATGACGCTGACACACTCTGAGATGGGGGTCGCTACGCTGGGGTTAATGGATGTCGATGCCGTTCAAAAAGCGCTGAATCGATCGAGAGCCTCAGTCTACCGTTATGCCAACACCAATCCCGACGAAGCAAATCCGCCCTACGATCCCAAAAAGCTGAACGCAGAACTGCGAGAGAGTCCCAACGATATTTTGCTGTTTCACCCCAACGAAGTGGCGCGGTTTGCAAAAGATGTCTTGAGAATCAAACAGGTGACGATCGAAGTCCAAGAACCCCAGTCCAACGCCACTCAAGAACTGCTGCAAGCCATCTTGACCGAGTTGCAACACATTCATCAAACCCTTAAAGCGCGATCGTGACCTTAAGTTGCGTCTGAGTTGCTTAAGTTGCGATTGTTAACCAAAAGTAAAAATCCCTCCAAATCCCGTTAGAATTATTTATACGAGTGAAAGATTTCTCTCTAATTTTGGGCTAAATGATGAAAGCTGCGCGTTTTCTGACGTTAGTCTAGTTGAGTTGGTTTAAATAATTTATGCAATCTGGTAGTCCGCCTACCACTCCATCAGGACACCCTACTCACACAATGGCAAATATTATTGGGACGGCGATCGCCTTGCTCACGTTGATCCTCCCAATTTTGATGATTGGTCACTACACACCCAGTAGTTCACCCACCATTCAACCCACTCCTGTCGCTGACGTGAAATAGCTTCCGCTTCAAAGTCTTGCAGCATTTCATTCAGATCCGGCAAAATAGATAGACCCTACCCGAATGATCCGTGCAATCGCTATGATCAAGGGAAGTGTTATTTATATTGTTCTGGGGCTGGATCAATGACATCGTATGCAACCTCGACTGCCAGGGCCGACATGAGCGAACTGCGGCGTTTAAAGACGTTGCTGCCGCCCGAATTGCAGAGTTGGGTGACGATCGAAGTCACAACTGCCGTCAATCCGACGCTGATTACCAGTGAAGAAATCGGCCGGGACGAAGTTGAAATCCAAATCGACATGCCGAAATGGGATCAACTGGCGATCGACCAGCGAAATCTTCTGTTTTGGCACGAGGTCGCTCGGATTCAGGCCGACACCATCCCCAAAGATGGCTGGGAAATGGCGGCTCTGGCGATCGGTCTTGGTGGCGCGGTTGGCGAACTGTGGGTACAAGATGCCTTGCTGCTGATTTTGGCCCTGGGACTGTCTGGGGTAGCTGGCTTTCGTCTCTATCAGAAAAACAATAGTGAGCGTAACCTGCAAGAATCCGCCGATGCTGACGAACGGGCGATCGCGCTCGCGACTCGATTTGGCTACACCTTGCCCAACGCCTACAAAAGTTTGGGAAGTGCTCTCAAAACGCTAATCGACCAGACTCCCAAAAAGCGGCTCCGCAGCAAGTATGAAGCTCGTCTCAATGCGCTGAAGAAAAGTGCAGCCAAGGCAAAAGCTAAGATGAAATCTTCGGCTCCTAACGACTTTGAGTAGAGTTTGCGACCGAATCTAAACCTTTTTGGAAAAGAGAATGGGTAGCGGACGATTAAGGCGATACTTAGGGCCTATCCGAAAACCATAAAATCTGTGAGATGATGAAGGCAAGCGAGT